>JALYLZ010000170.1 GCA_030774015.1 Actinomycetota bacterium
GGCACGCTCCCCGGCCCCTATAGTCTTGGCATGCTGCGGTCCCTGCGGTTCCTCGATGCCGGCGAGTCGCACGGCCCGGCCCTGGTGGCCGTCCTGGAGGGACTGCCGGCCGGCGTCCCGGTGTCGATGGACGCCCTGAGGCGCGAGCTGGCCCGGAGGCGGCACGGGTACGGCCGCAGCGGCCGCCAGCGCCTGGAGACCGACCCCGCCGAGATCCTGGGGGGCGTCCGCCACGGACGGACCCTGGGGAGCCCGGTGGCGGTGTCCATCCCGAACGCGGAATGGGCTACCAAATACCGGGAGCGGATGGGGGTGGAGGGGTCGCCGGACCCCGCCGAGCGGCTGACCAGGCCTCGGCCCGGCCACGCGGACCTGGCCGGCATGCAGAAGTACGGCTTCGACGATGCCCGAAACGTCCTGGAACGCGCCAGCGCCCGGGAGACCGCCGCCCGGGTGGCGGCGGCGTACTTCTGCAAGTCGTTCCTGGCCGAGCTGGGCGTGACGATCGTGTCGCACGTGGTGGCGATCGGGAACGTGCGGGCACCGGCCCGGGCCCGCGTGCCGGGGCCCGAGGACACCCACGGTGTGGACCGGTCGCCGGTGCGGTGCCTGGACCCGGGGGCATCCTCGCGCATGGTCGAGGCCATCCGGCAGGCACAGAAGGCCCGCGACACCCTGGGAGGGGTGTTCGAGGTGCTGGCGTACGGAGCCCCGCCGGGCCTCGGGTCCCACGTTCACCTCGACCGGCGCCTGGACGCCAGGCTGGCCATGTCCCTGATGAGCATCCAGTCGGTCAAGGGAGTCGAGGTGGGGGACGGGTTCGCCTCGGCGGCCCGGCCCGGATCCCGGGCCCACGACGAGATCGCCCTGGTGGGAGGGCGGCTCCGGCGGCGGACCGGGCGGGCCGGGGGCATCGAGGGCGGCATGAGCACCGGAGAGGCGATCCGGGTCCGGGCCGGCATGAAGCCGTTCTCCACCCTGGCCAGGCCCCTCGGCACCGTGGACGTGGCCACGGGGGAGGCGGCGGTGGCGATCCGGCAGCGCTCCGACGTGTGCGCCGTGCCGGCCGGGGCGGTGGTGGGGGAGGCCATGGTGGCGCTGGTGCTGGCCGATGCGTTCGTGGAGAAGTTCGGCGGCGACTCGCTGGCCGAGACCCGCCGGAACCTCCAGGCGTACACGGCGGGACTGTCGTGAGCGGGCACGTGTACCTGGTGGGGATGCCCGGTTCCGGGAAGTCCACCGCCGGCCGGGCCCTGGCGCAGATGCTCGGGCTCCCGTTCGTGGACCTGGACGACGAGATCGAGCGGGCGGCGGGGTGTTCGATCCCCGAGATCTTCCAGGAGCAGGGGGAGCCCCGGTTCCGGGAGCTGGAACGGGAAGCGCTGGAGCGGGCGGCTTCCGGCCCTCATTGCGTGGTGGCCTGTGGGGGAGGGGTTCCTCTGCGCGAGGACAACCGTGTCCTGATGCGTTCTACCGGGACGGTCGTGGCGCTGGACGTTCCCGTGAAGCGCCTGTGGACCCGGGTCGCGGCCGGAATGCCCCGGCCGCTGGTCACGGGACCCGTGGACGTCCGGCGGATCGACCGGGAGCGCAGAGCCGTTTACCGGGACGTGGCCCACCACCGGGTGGACGGCGCCGGCGAGCCCGCCGAGGTGGCGGGGCGGATCGCGGAGGCACTCCGGTGAAGCCGGCACAGGTCCTGGAGGCACAGCGGTGACGCGGATACCCGTCGCGGCGGCCGGTTCCTCCTACGACGTCGTGGTCGGTTCCGGATTTCTGGGCCGGGCCGCGGCCCACCTTCCCGATCTGGGCGCCGCCGAGAAGGCCTTCGTGATGGCGGACCATCAGGTTGCGACGCTGTACCTGGACTCGCTCCAGGTGGGGCTGGCCATAGAGCCCTGCTCGCTCCAGTCCATCCACCTTCCGGTCCCCCAGGGCGAGCAGGCCAAGACCATCGCCGTGGCCGAGGCCCTGTACCACCAGCTGGCCCTCCAGCAGGCCCACCGCAGCGACGTGGTGGTGGCCCTGGGCGGGGGCGTGGTGGGGGACCTGGGCGGGTTCGTGGCCGCGACGTACATGCGAGGGGTCCCGTTCCTCCAGGTCCCAACCACCCTGACCGCGCAGGTCGACGCGGCCATCGGCGGCAAGACCGCGGTGAACCTGCCCGCCGGGAAGAACCTGGTGGGGGCGTTCCACCAGCCCCGGGCGGTGCTGGCGGACGTGGCCACGCTGGCCACGCTGCCGGAGCGCGAGTTCCGCTCCGGGCTGGCCGAGGTGGCCAAGTACGCGCTGGTCCTCGACGCGGGGCTCCTGGACCTGCTGGAGCACCGGGTGGACGCCGTCCTGGCCCGGGACCCGGCCACCCTGGAGGACCTGGTGGCCCGTTCGGTTCGGGCCAAGGCGGCCGTCGTGGCCACCGACGAGCGCGACGAGGGTCCCCGGCTCGTCCTCAACTACGGCCACACCCTCGGCCATGCCCTGGAGCGCATGGACCAGTTCCGGGGGCGCTCGCATGGAGAGGCCGTGGCCGTGGGGATGGTCTTCGCGGCGAAGCTGTCCGAGCGGCTGGGCATGGCCGGATCGGCGCTGGCGGCCCGCCACCAGCGGCTGCTGTCCGCCCTGTCCCTGCCCACCGGCGGTCCGCTGCCCGAGACGGAGGGCATCCTGGAGGCCTTCCGGCTGGACAAGAAACACCAGGGGAGTGTCCGCTTCGTGCTGCTGGAGGACGTGGGGGCCCCCCGCGTCGTCGACGCGGTCCCGGAGGCGGTCATCCGCGAGGTGCTGGAGGAGATGGGGGCGGGCCGGTGAAGGTGTTCTTCCTGCTCGGGCCGAACCTGGGCGCGCTGGGGCGGCGCGATCCGGGCACGTACGGGACGCAGACGCTCGACCAGGTCCGCGAACAGGTCGAGGCCACCGCGGGCCGGCTCGGACACGAGGTCGGGTGGCGCCAGAGCGACGCCGAGGGGGACCTGGTGCGGGCGCTGCTGGCCGCGCCCGCCGACGGATATGGAGCCGTCGTGCTGAACCCGGGGGCGCTCTCCCACTACTCGTACGCGGTGCGGGACGCCGTGGAGGCCTGCGGGCTGCCGGTGATCGAGGTCCACATGTCGAACATCCACGCCCGCGACGAGTTCCGGCGGCGCTCGGTGGTGTCCGCGGCCTGCCGCGGCGTCATCACCGGGCTGGGGGCCGGCGGGTATCATCTGGCCCTGGAGGCCCTGCCGTGGATTTCCAGCTGAGAAGGAACCGTCTCGCCACGCGTCTGCCGGAGTTGGAGGTGGATGCGTTCCTGGTCACGCGCCTTCCCAACGTGCGCTACCTGATCGGGTTCACCGGCTCGAACGGGCAGGTCCTGCTGTCCGCCAGCCACGGCGTGTTCTTCACCGACGGCCGGTACACGGAGCAGTCCCGACGGGAGGTACCCGACCTCGAGCGGCGGACCTACAGCGTCGATTTCGCCTCCGCCTTCGCACAGGCCTGTCGCGACACTGGCGCCACACGTGTGGCCTTCGAGTCCGGCGGCGTCACCTACCGCTTCTACGAGGACCTCCGGGAGAAGGCCGGCGACGTCGAGCTGGTCTCCACCCGGGAGGAGATCGAACGGCCCCGGTGGATCAAGGAGCCCGACGAGATCAACATGATCGAGCGGGCCCAGGCCATCACGGACGAGGCGTTCGATCGGATCCTCCCGAAGCTGGTGGAGGGGATCACGGAGCGGGAGGCGGCCCTGGAGCTGGAGTGGGCCATGCGCCAGGCCGGCGCGGAGGGGCTCGCGTTCGACTCCATCGTGGCCTTCGGGGAGAACGCCGCGGAGCCACACCACCATCCCACCGACCGCGCGCTGGCCCGGGGCGACGTGGTGAAGATGGACTTCGGAGCTCTCTACGCGGGGTACCACGCCGACATGACGCGGACCGTGTCCTTCGGCGAGCCGCCGGAGGAACTTCGCGAGATCCACGCCATCGTGTCCCGGTCCCAGCAGGCCGGGATCGACGCCGTGCGGGCGGGAGTGGTCGGCAAGGATCCCGACGCTGCGTCCCGAAAGGTCATCGCCGACGCCGGGTACGGCGAGCGGTTCTCCCACTCGCTCGGCCACGGGGTCGGCCTGGAGATCCACGAGGGGCCCACGCTCCGGGGGCCCTCCGAGGACGTCCTGCCGGAGAACGCCGTGGTGACGGTGGAGCCGGGGATCTACGTGCCGGGCCTGGGCGGCGTCCGGATCGAGGACATGGTGGTGGTGAGGCGGGACGGGTGCCGGGCCATCCCCCGGTCGACCAGGGACCTCGTGGTCCTGTGAGACACCCTTTGTCAACCTCCTCACGCAGCGACGGGCTTGAGAGCCCGTTCGCGGTTGGCCACATGGGTCGCCTCGTCGTACGACACGCCCTTGCGCAGGCAGTGCCAGAGCACCTCGAGCCACCGGTTCCCCAGGGCTCGCAGGGCGGCATGGTGGGTTTTCCCCCGGGCCCGCTGGGCGTCGTAGAACTCCCGGGCCCACCCGGAACGAGAGAGCGAGCAGAACGCCCACTGCTGCACGGCGTTCGCCAGATGGCGGTTGCAGGCCTGGCGGCAGGCCACCACGAACTCGCTTTTGCCCGAGCGTCTCGTGACCGGGGCCTTGCCCCCGTAGCATTGCAGCGAGTTCGGCGTGGAGAACTGCTCCAGATGGTCGCCGATCTCACCGGCGACCCTGGCGGCGAGACGGGAACCGAGGCCCGGAAAGCTCAGGTAGATCTCGCCGTCAGGGACCGCCTGCCCCTGGTCTTGTCCTCCCGTGGCCGCCAGCTCGGCCAGGAGCTGGCCCATCCGCCGTTCCCAGGCCCGGCGCTGCGCCCCGAGGGCGAGGAGCTGGGTGGCCGCCAGGCGGATGGTGTCGGCCTTGGCCCGCACGAGGTAGGCCTTGGGAACAAACTGGGAGGAGCCGAGCGCCTCTCGGAGCCTGCTCACCGCTCGATCCGGCCAGCCATGGCGGGCCGTACGGAACAGCGCCTGCAGCGTGGCATCGTCGGCGGCCCGGGCGGCCTCCGCGGTCGGGTAGCGAGCCAGGACCTGCAGGAACGTGGGGGCCCCAAGGTCCTCGCTGGCGAAGTGAAGGGCCTCGGGGAAGGCAGCGATGAGGTCGGCCCGCAGCCGGTTCAGCAGCCTCCGCTCGTCCCGGGAAGCCCGCTCGTCGTCGCGGGCGATCGCTCGGATCTCCGCGGCGGCCTCTCCGTGGGGGATGAGCGGGCGGAGCACGGTGTGGCGGTCCATGGCCATGAGGCACAGGATCCTGGCGTCCTCGGAGTCGTCCTTCTTGCGGGCCGGACCGCGCCGGCGAGCCACCAGGTCCGGGTTCACCGGCACCACCGCGTAGCCCGCCTCCACCAAGGCCTCCACCAGGTGGCCGTGCTTGGTCTCGATGGCCACCCGGACCTCGCCCGGGTCGGACTCCAATGCGCCGATCCGCTCGATGAGCCGCCCCACCGCCTCGGGGCGATGGGCGATCGAGAACTCCTCGACGATCCCCTCGCCTGGTCGGCCCAGGGCCACCTGGTTCGCGTCCTCGGCCCAGTCGATCCCTACGCCCAGCACATTGCCTCCTTCCGTCGACGACCGATGTGGGTGGAGGCGCGGCGCCGTGCTGATGGACCAGTCCTCGCGGGACGACACCCTTGTGGGCGTCGGGCCTCCGGGACGAGCCCCAGGGGAAGCCGTCTCACGTCAGTCCTCGCGGGACAAGCGCCACAAGCTTTCCCCCAGGGCACGTCACGACCGAACCGTAGAGCCGACCACGCCTCCCGGGTGGGAGGGTAAAGCCATCAGCGTCTCCACCAACGACCTCAAGAACGGCATGACCCTCGAGCTGGAGGGCCAGCTGTGGACCGTCCTCGAATTCCTGCACCACAAGCCGGGCAAGGGCCAGGCCGTGGTGCGGACCAAGCTCCGCAACCTGAAGTCCGGCGCCGTGCTGGAGCGGACGTTCAAGCACGACGAGAAGGTCGGCCTGGCCATCCTGGAGAAGAGCGAGATGCAGTACCTGTACCGCGAGGGCGACTCGTACGTGTTCATGGACAGCGACACCTACGAGCAGCACCAGGTGCCGGCGGAGGTCATCGGCAACGCCGCGAGCTACCTCACCGAGGGCTTCTCGCCGGTGGTGTCCATGTACGAGGGGAACGCCATCGGCGTCGAGCTTCCCGCGGCCGTGGTGCTGACGGTGGCCAGGACCGACCCGGGCGTGAAGGGCGATCGGGTGTCGGGGGCCATGAAGCCCGCCACCCTCGAGACCGGGCTCACCGTGCAGGTTCCCCTGTTCGTGGAAGCGGGGGACAAGGTCAAGGTCGACACCCGCACGGGGCAGTACCTGACCCGAGAGAAGTAGCACCGGTGGGGGAGGAGGGCGCCACCGCCGAGCCGGGCGGGCGTCCGCGCAACCCGCTCCATCCCCGTCACGCGGGCAGGCGGCGGGCCCTGGACGTGCTGTACCAGGCCGACGTGACCGATTCCTCGCCCTCGCAGGTCCTTCGGGAATGGGCGGACTACGGGGAAGACGTACCTCCGTTCGCCCGCGAGCTGGTGGAGGGCGTCGAGGAGAACCTGGCGGAGCTCGACCGGCTCATCGCCGAGCACTCCGAGGGCTGGACGGTGGCCAGGATGGCCGTGGTGGACCGGACCATCCTGCGACTGGCCTGCTACGAGCTGCTGCACCGTCCCGACGTTCCGGTCTCGGCGGCCATCTCCGAGGCCGTGGAGGCGGCCACGGAGCTGTCCACGGCGGATTCCGGCAGGTTCGTGAACGGGATCCTCGGGAAGATCGCGAGGGAACGGGCAGAGACGGAGACGCCCTCGTCCTGAACCGGCCCGCGGGCGTGCGGTCCGGTGGGTCCGGCGGGCGGGGTGGGCCGGCTACTCGGAGGTGGTCGCGGAGGGGCGCTTCTCGTTCTCGGTGTCCTCGTCCTTCTGGTCGCCCCCCTCCTTGAGCCCCTTCTTGAACTCGTTGGAGGAGCGCCCCAGGGACCGGGCGATCTCGGGCAGGCGCTTCGCCCCGAACAGGAGCAGGACCGCGGCGAGGATGATGAGGATCTCGCCCAGGCCGAGCGTTTCGAACAATCCGAGCATCGACGTCTCCTTTCGCCCCCAGTGTAGGACTTCGTCGCCGAATCGCCAGAGCGTTCGGTCACGGTTCCGGATCGCCGGCCGGTGGCGAATAATCGCCTCGTGCTCATCCTGTCACGCTCCGAGGTGGAAGACCTCCTCGACCTCGACCTGCTGGTGGAGGCGCTGGCCGGGGCCATGCGGGAGGTCTCGGCCGGCAATGTGTCCATGCCGCCCCGCGTGGCGGCGCTGGTCCAGGAACGGGACGGCCTGCTGGGCGTGATGCCGGTGTACCTGCCCTCGGCCGGCATGCTGGAGACCAAGCTGGTGTCGCTGTTCCCTCGCAACGCCGGGACGGGCGTGCCCACCCACCAGGCCGTCATCGTTGCGTTCGACCCGGAGACGGGGACCCCGGTGGCCCTCATGGACGCCACGTCGATCACCGAGATCCGGACGGCGGCGGGTTCCGCCCTGGCCACCCGACTGCTGGCCCGGGAGGATGCGTCGGTGCTGGCCATCGTGGGCACCGGCGTACAGGCCCGGTCGCACGCCCGCGCGGTGACCCGGGTCCGGCAGTTCGAGGAGATCCGGGTGGCCGGACGGGACCGCGAGAGAGCGGCTGCGTTCGCTGAGCGAGTGGCGGAAGAACTGGACCTCGCGGTCCAGCCGGCCGGTTCCTACGCCGAGGCGCTGGACGGGGCCGACGTGGTGTGCGCCACCACCCACGCCCTGGAGCCCGTGGTGCGCAGGGAATGGCTGGCGTCCGGTGTGCACGTGAACTCCGTCGGGCTGAACCCGAAGGGGCGGGAGGTCGATGCGGAGACCGTGCGGGACGCCCTGGTGGTGATCGAGGCGAAGGCGTCGACCCTGGCCCCCACCCCGGCCGGGGCGAACGACCTGACCTGGGCCGTGCGCGACGGCGTGGTCGACCAGTCCCACGTGCAGACCGAGATCGGCGAGGTCCTGGCCGGCAGCAAGCCCGGACGGACCTCCCCCGACCAGATCACCCTGTACAAGTCCGTGGGCATCGCCGCCCAGGACGCCGTCGCGGCCGCGCTGGTGCTGTCGGCAGCCGCCGCCCGCGGAGCCGGCCTGGAGGTCGAACTCTAGGTCCGGCCCTCGAGCATCTGGAGCCAGTCTCGAATGGCTGCGTGGCTCGGCGCGTCGATAGGCATGGACCAGGACGCGTACGTCAAGGGGCTGGACGTGAGTCCATCAGCTTGAGGAGGGAGGCGGAGCTGTCCAAGTCGACCCCCGGCAGGAGCCTGCGTCCGGCGAAGGTCGGAAGCTCCCGCGACGGCCCGTCACCGCCAGGCTCTCCGCGACGCGCGAGCGAGGCACGAAGGGCGTCCTCGATGACAGCCTTCAGCGTGCGTTCTCATGCATCAAAAAGCATCCAGTCCATTGATCGATATGTCGAACGTCGAGTCCCGGTTCCGGGTCTGGTGCTCCAGAGGAACCAGGCTCCGGTCTGTCGTGGTTCCATCTCCGCCTCGCTTGATGAGGTCTCGGGGCCCGGGTATGCTGCCCTGCGAGGAACTTCCCCTTTAAGGACCGGTCCTGTGAGGCCGGGAAGGGAGGACGAGACGTTGACGAACCGGCACGCCCTGCCGCCCTCGCGGCCGGGCGATTCTTCGTGATGGGTGCCACGGCCGGCTCCGGCTCCGGCCAGATGCAGAGCCGGCTGATGGACGAGGCGGAGATCCGCCGGGCCCTCACCCGGATCGCCCACGAGATCCTGGAGCGGAACAAGGGCGCCGGTTCGCTGGCCCTTGTGGGCATCGCCGCTCGCGGCGACGACCTGGCCCGGCGGCTGGCCGCGGAGATCCGGCGCATCGAGGGTGCCGACGTCCCCGTGGGGGTCCTGGACATCACCTTCTACCGCGACGACATCGGGCTGCGCGCGGAGGCACCCGAGGTGCACGAGACCCGGATCGGGTTCGACATCACCGGGCGAACCGTGGTCCTGGTGGACGACGTGCTGTTCACGGGCCGGACCATCCGTTCGGCCATGGACGCGCTAGTGGACTTCGGGCGCCCCCGGGCGGTGCAGCTGGCGGTGCTGGTGGACCGGGGGCACCGCGAGCTTCCGATCCGGGCCGACTACGTGGGGAAGAACGTGCCCACCCGGGCCGACGAGCAGGTTCGGGTGGCGGTTGCCGAGACGGACGGAGAGGACCTGGTGGTCCTCGAGGCGGGACCGGGGGCGTCGCATCGTGCTTCGCCAGCCGGCAAGGGGGAGGAATGATCAAGCACCTGCTGTCGATCACGCAGCTGTCGAGGGACGACGTGACCCGGATCCTGGACACCGCGGACTCCTTCCGTGAGGTCGGGACCCGGGTCATCAAGAAGGTGCCCGCCCTGCGGGGCCGGACGGTGGTGAACCTCTTCTACGAGAACTCCACGCGGACGCGGATCTCCTTCGAGCTGGCGGCCAAGCGGCTGTCCGCCGACGTCATCAACTTCTCGTCTGGGGGCTCGTCGGTGTCGAAGGGGGAGAGCCTGAAGGACACCGCGCTGACGCTCCAGGCCATGGGAGCGGACGCCATCGTGATACGCCACTCCTCGTCTGGCTCGCCCGCCACGCTGACCCGATGGGTCACCGCGAGCGTGCTGAACGCCGGTGACGGCACCCACGAGCACCCCACCCAGGGGTTGCTCGACATGTATACGATCCGGGAGCGGTTCGGGCGGATCGAGGGCCTTCGGGCCGCCATCGTCGGCGATGTGCTGCACTCACGGGTGGCCCGCTCGCTGACCTTCGGACTTTCGAAGATGGGGGCCGAGGTGACGCTGGTCGGCCCGCCGACGCTCATCCCGCCCGGGGCGCGTGCCTGGGGCGCCGAGGTGTCCTACGAGCTGGACCCCGTGCTCCCCAAGCTGGACATCTGCTACATGCTCCGGGTGCAGCGAGAACGCCAGCGCCAGCAGTTCTTCCCCAGCGTGCGGGAGTACACCCGGCTGTACGGGCTGTCCCGAGATCGCGTCGCCTTGCTGCCCGAAGGTTGCATGATCATGCATCCTGGACCGATGAACCGGGGCGTGGAGATCGCCTCCGACGTGGCCGACCTGCCCCAGTCGGTGATCACCGAGCAGGTGACGAACGGCATCGCCGTGCGGATGTCGCTGCTCTACCTGATGCTGGGAGGTGGGGCATGACGCCGGCCCGGGTGCTGTTCCAGGGAGCCCGGCTGGTGGACCCGGCCGCGGGTCACGACGGCGTGGCCGACGTGCTGGTCCAGGACGGCCTGGTGACTTCCGTGGAAGGGCCGGGGATGAGTCCACGCTCACCGGGCGTCACGGTCCTGGACTGCGACGGGCTGGTCCTGGCGCCCGGCCTGGTGGACCTGCACACGCACCTGCGCCAGCCCGGCCGGGAGGACAAGGAGACCGTCGAGACGGGATCGCGTGCGGCCGTCATCGGCGGCTACACGGCCATCACCGCGATGGCCAACACCGACCCGGTGGCCGACAACGTGGCCGTGATCCAGGAAGTGCTGGCGCTCGCGGAGCGGGCCGGGATGTGCGAGGTCCACCCGGTCGGCGCCATCACCACCGGGCTCGCCGGTGAGGCCATGTCGGAGATCGGCGAGATGGCCGCCGCCGGCGTCCGTCTGTTCTCGGACGACGGCAAATGCGTCCAGCGCTCGCGGGTGCTCCGGATGGCGCTCGAGTACGCCCGGGCGTTCGACGTGGTGATCGCGGAGCACTGCGAGGAGGAGTCGCTGGCGGGAGGGACCCAGATGCACGAGGGGTACTCCTCGTCATTCCTGGGCCTGGCCGGCCAGCCGTCCGAGGCCGAGGAGATCATGGTGGCCCGTGACCTCCTGCTGGCGCGGTTGACCGGGGGAAGGCTGCACCTCTGCCACCTGTCCTCGGCTGGTTCGGTGGAGCTGGTGCGGCGCGCACGCGCGGAAGGCGTGCGTGTGACCGCCGAGGTCACGCCCCACCACCTCGCCCTAACGGACGAGGACCTCACGGAATACGACACGAACCGGAAGGTGAACCCGCCGCTGCGCTCGAGGGATGATCGTGACGGACTGCGAACGGGCCTGGCGGAGGGCGTGATCGATGCCGTGGCCACCGACCACGCGCCGCACGCCGTCGAGGACAAGGAACAGGAGTTCGACCAGGCCCCGCCCGGAACCATCGGCCTGGAGACCGCGCTGGCGGTGGTGCTCACCGAGCTCGTTCACCCGGGGCGGCTGACGCTCGGGCGGGCCGTCGAGGCCATGTCCACGTCGCCGGCCCGGATCCTGGGGGCATCCGGTCACGGGGGACCGGTCGAGCCGGGACGCGACGCGAACCTGGTCGCGTTCGATCCGGACGCTGAGTGGGTGGCGGAGCCGCCGTTCGCCTCGCGGAGCCGGAACTCGGCCTTCCTGGGCCGGACGCTGCGGGGCAAGGTCGTCCACACGATGTTCGGGGGCGAGCTGGTCGTTCACGAGGGAAAGGCCCAGCGGTGATGGCGGCGGCCGCGCGGGAGCCCGCGTGGCGGTGACCGAGGCGCTGCTGGTGCTGGAGGACGGCTCCGTGTTCCGCGGGACGGGCTTCGGGGCTGACGGCGAGACGTTCGGCGAGGCCGTGTTCAACACCGCCATGTCCGGCTACCAGGAGGTCCTGACGGACCCCTCCTACGCGGGGCAGGTCGTCACCATGACCTATCCGCACCAGGGGAACTACGGCACCAACCACGAGGACGGTGAGTCCTCGCGCGTGCAGGTGGCGGGCTTCGCCGTGCGCGAGGTGGCCCGCCGGCCCTCCAGCTGGCGGTCGGAACGGTCCCTGGCCGACGAGCTGGCCGCAGCCGGGGTGGTCGGGATCGAGGGCATCGACACCCGCCGCCTGACCCTCCGGATCCGGGAAGCCGGAGCCATGCGCTGCGCCGTCTCCACAGAGGACCTCGGTTCGGAGTCGCTCCTGGCCCGGGTGCGGGAGTCCGCCGGCATGGAAGGAGCAGACCTGGCCCGGAAGGTGTCCACGCCGGCGCCCTACGAAGCCCGCGACGTGGTCGGCCCGGCTTCGACGGAACCCGGCCGCGTGTTCCGAGTCGCCGCCTACGACTTCGGCATCAAGCGCAACATCCTCCGCCGCCTGGCCGCCGCCGGGTGCGAGGCCACCGTCTTCCCCGCCGAGACGCCGGCCTCAGAGGTTCTGGCGGGAGGGTTCGACGGCGTATTCCTCTCCAACGGCCCCGGCGACCCCGCAGCAACACGGTACGGAATCCAGGCAAGTGGGGAGCTGCTCGGCAAGATCCCGGTCTTCGGCATTTGTCTCGGCCACCAACTGATGGCCCTCGCGCTAGGGGCGCGGAGCTACAAGCTGAAGTTCGGCCACCGAGGCACGAACCAACCCGTTCTGAACGTGGACACAGGGAAGGTCGAGATCACGAGCCACAACCACGGGTTCGCAGTGAAGTTCGACGAAGCGAGGGAGCCGGACCTGCGGAAAGGGCCGGAGGACCTGGGAGGGCCCCAGGTC
>JALYLZ010000171.1 GCA_030774015.1 Actinomycetota bacterium
CATCCCCTTCTCGGCCATGAGAACGATCCGCGCCCGGACCACATCTCGATACGCCGACGTATACTTCCGAGCTCGCGTCTCCAGGGTCCTCCGCGTGGCCGGGTCGAGGACGATCTTGTACGGGCTCTTCCTCGGCATGGCACCCTCCTCTCGGAGGAAACCATAGCCTACAACTTACGTCGGTGTAATTATGGTGGCGACCACTTAGCTAAGTTGAGGGAAAAGAGAAGATCCACGTCACCAACATCACCGACGCCACCTCCTCCTCTCGGATGCACTCAGTTCCCCAGCCATTCATTGCTGTCCACCCAGCTCTCCCCGGCGGCTAGGCTCATCCAGATCCCGGCCCCAATCCCTTTGACGAGGTCACCAGGTGGTCGAGGACCTGTGCGAGCTCAGCGCATCGCTCAGCGTCAATCCAGTCCTCTCGGGCGATCGCTTCCGCGTAGTCCTCCTCGGCCCCGAGGAGGAGTTCCCACAGGAGGTCAACGTCCACCGAGGACCTCCTCGGCCTCCAGGTAGCCTTCCGTCACTCGGGTGATGACCACGTTCCGCTGTCTGGACCGTCCGGGCACGAACCTGATCGTGATCCCATGGGACTCCAACACCGGTTGTAGCGCATTCAGCCTGGCCGTCACGGCCCGCGGGTTACCAGGCCACTCGGGGTCTTTCTCCGCCGCCTTCCGATCGTACATGCTCACCTCCGTCAGGAGGTCCTTGGGGGAGCCCCGCCAATCGGTAAGTTGCCGCTCGACAAGAGCCACCAGCGCAGCGGCGAACGAATCATCCTCGAGTTCGGCCGAAGCAGCCCGATCCATGCTGGCCCGGTACGCGGACATGAAGGATCCGGGGGGCCACTGAAGCGCCCGCTCCAATGCGACGCCCCACACAGCGAAGTCGGCCATCCTCGGGGGATGCTCGAAGGAGATGTTCGGTAACTCCCGAAGTGTGCCGACCAGGGCATCCAGGACACCACCCAGGATCCCCGGACACGCCTGCTCCCAGCGCGGACTCAGGTTCGCCTCTGGGATGAAGCGTCCGATCCGGGGCAAGTCAATGACGACCGCACGGTCAGCCAGATCGGGCCGTCGTGCGAGCGGGTCCCCGATCGCGTTCAGCATGACCGGTCGGGACTGCCTCATGATCACCTCGTCGACGTCGGTGTACAGCTTCCGCTTGCGGATGCCCTCCCCGGTAGCCAGCCGGCACACGACGTCGGCAAGCCACGGCTCCAGCTTGGTGACGTTGTCGAACGAGAGAAGCCACGAGTGAGCGGCTGCACCGATGACGTCGTCCTCGTTCCTGGGTGGCCGCTGCGGACCGGACGCGCTCGGGTCGATCAGATCCTTGACGAGCCGGGCTGCGGTCGACTTGCCAGCGCCTGGAGGGCCGACCAGGAACAACACGGGGTACGGGCCCGTGGGATTGAAGGAGAACACGAGGTACGCGACGAGGAGCCTGAAGTCCTCCTCGCGGTGGAGGTTGACGAATCCGTGGAGGTCGTCCAGATCACCTTCCCTCGAGGGGGACGGAAGCGGTTTCCAGCCGGGCGGGGTCCACAGCCGAGGCCTCTCCGGCGGTGGACCAAGCTCCCATCCCGAGCGTGTCACGTGTGCAGCCACCTCGGGGTCCACGTGGATCCAGACTTCCCCGCCCGCACCGGCAACACGCACAGCCGTGTCGACGCGGGGTGCCTGGTCCAAGGCCATCGCCTCCAGGGCGTCCACCAGATCGCGCACCGTGCCGGAGCGCAGGAGGGGTTCCCTCTCCTTGTTGCTCACCCACCTGCGGAGGAGGGCAGGGAACCGCTTGGATCGGAGCGGGAGCCAGGGGCCTGGCTCCCACGCTGGTGAGCCGAACACGCGGTCGGCCTGGTCAACGAAGATGTTGAATCCCTTCGCCACGGTATCGAGAGAGATCGTTGGCCCAGCCGCTCGGCGAGCCGATGCCGGGAGCAGTTCCAGGGCCGCAAGAAGATCCTTGGGATCACCCTCACGATTACAGCTAACCCAGAGCTGATCGGCGGCTTGTGCCTTCACTGTCAGGTTGCAGTCCACGCTGTGGAGCGGGCAACCTCCCACGAACCACTCAGCCTCGCCGTACTCGAAGGGCTCCTGCCCTACCACGTTCCGGATTGCCTGGAAGACTTGCTTGAGGCTCAGGTGGACCGACCGGTCGACGCCCACGATGCGCCGTGACCGAGCGATATCGTCGTCGTTCCCCGTCATCAGAAGGACCTCCCGATATTCTCCGGGCTCTCGACGAATGACGGCTCGGGCGGATAGCGGGGACTCTTCGGCGGCTGGGATGTGGGAATGGCCATCCAGGCCTCTGCGGGTGCGGCGGTGCGAGATGGCCGGAGATGTTCGCCTCGGCGTCTCACGGCGACCTGCGTGCTTCTGCCTCGATCCACCGCTGGAGCTCGGCCCGTGGTATGAGCGCGGTGCGCCCCGAGCGGATGATACGGAGCCGGCCATCGCGGATCGCTGAATATAGGAGGTCCCTCGGGATTCCCGTCTCGCGAGCGGCGGCCCGAACTCCACGGAACACAAGGGGCTCTCCCACGCTCAGCCCTCGACGGCGCAAACATCCTGGGGCGTCGGAGCCGCCCGAGGGGGACAGCATGGGACCTTTTCATCCTGCCTACATGGCCGGGCCATTGCCTCGCCCCAGGTCGCACGGTATCATGTCCCATTATATGTGGCGTGATAACAAGCCCTAAGAGTGATATGGACGAAGAAGACATCCGAAGTAAGGCCGAGCGAAGGCTTGGCCGGAGGATCCATCCTGCCATTTGGCAACATCTAGTCGAAGAGAGTTGGCCAGATCAGATCCGCCAGGATGTGGAGCGCGGTGGAAGCTTCACGCGCTTGATGGATGAGTTCGTCCGGGCGATCCGGCGCCTAGAAACAACGACCGCAGAAGCGAGCAAACGCAACGCCCAGGCAAGCCCCAAAGCGCGACAAGACATTCCACCGGACGATCGCCATCGGGCCCTCACCCGAATCCTGGCGATCGAGGCAGCTCGCTTGCCCGGAGTCTCCGCGTTCCGTCGAGATGAACTCGATGGCGTCCTCGTGAAAGAGGAGGACGTAGGGGAGTGGCTGCGAGAGCACGGGGACACCGAGCAGATATGGCACGACCCTGAGCTGGGGCTCTTTTGGCATCCGCCAGGCGAGGGCCCAGTAATCGTGACTGAGGGCTGGAACTCGGGGCCGCTCCAGCGGCTAAGAGAGCTTGCCAAGAAACTCTCGGACCAATGCTCGTGGACCGAGCGAGGGGCCGTGCTGTTCATCCTGGCTGGCCGTACTCCATGGCTTCCGCTGGCCACGGTCGAGACCTACTGGCGTTCTGACGGTGAGCCGCGGTGGCTCTTCCCAGCCCAGCGAACCGTTCGGTTGGAGGTGAACGTCCGAATGAGCCCCCGGGAGGTCGCCGCCATCTATTCCGAGGCCCGCACAGAGATGGCCGCTAACGATCGGGACCGGGCCATTTCCGAGAAGCATGCGGAACTCGGAGTCTTCGCTGCGGAGCGAAACGACGGTCGCACTTGGGAGGAGGTTATGGCCGACTGGAACAGGCGCTGTCCCCAAGATGCATATGCGGATGTACGTCTGTTCAGTCGAGATTGCCGCCAAGCCTACAGGCGGATCACCGGATCGGCTCTCTCTTGGGCAGGACGGCGCCGGGGTTCGGGAGACCACCCCGTCACTCCCGAGAATCTCGGACCTACCCATCCGAAGCGAGGCGGGTCACCGGGTGGCCAGAGCAACGACAGCTTCGCTTCTGGAGCGCCCTGGTGAGGCACATGCCACGGGTCCACGACGGCCGGGCCTGAGAGAGGGGAGTCAATGATTCAGCAGCGAACCGATGCGCGCGGCCGGGCGTCCTATCGTGCCCGTGTGAAGGTCAAGGACGACGCCGACCGGTGGACCGTCGTGTATGGAGGGTGGACCCGGCTCAACGCTAGAGCCCAGCGCGATGAACGTCAGTTGCTCGGGCGGCGGGACGCCGGGTCCCTCGCGTCGGCGCGGGGAATCACCCTGGGGACGTACTTGGAGCGGGAATGGCTTCCGGCGGTGGTGAAAGTATCCAAGCGTGGTCGGCCGCTCGCCCCCACCACGCAGGCTCGGTACGAGCAGGCGGTCCGGCGCATCACGATCAGCATCGGCAAGGTCCGGTTGGCGGAGCTCCGAGCCTCCCACGTCGAGCGACTTCGCGAGGAGTTGCTCGCTTCGGGGCGGCTTGCTCCCCAGACTGTCAGCGACATCCTCAGGGTCCTCGCGCAAGCGTTGGCGAAGGCGACGGCCCGGGGGCTGATCGGGCGGAACCATGCCGACGCGGCTATCGTGAACCGTCCTGCGAGTGAGCCGTCGAGGTTCGCCGTCGTCACACCGGAGCTTGGCAAGCGGATACTCCGAGCGGCCCGGAGCGCGGACCCATGGGACGTTGCTGCTCACCTAGCTCTGGGCATGTCTCTGCGCCGCGAGGAGGTCCTCGGACTGGGATGGGAGCACGTCGACCTTGAGGCAGGAATCCTGCGGGTTCGCCGGACCCTCACGTATGCGGGTCGGGCGCTTCATTGGGGTCCTCCAAAGTCGGCCGCGGGGAAACGGGACCTTCCCGTCCCAGGATTCGTCGCGGAGGCGCTGCGGCGCCATCGAGCCGCACAGTTGAGGCGCCGGCTCCTCCTTGGCGAGTCCTGGCCGCTCGAGGGGGCCATCGACGACCTCGTGGTGGACAAGGGGGACGGCGGGCCGTGGCTTCCCCCCAGCTTCTCGACCTACTGGGCCCGGTGGGCCGAGGACCAGGGTTTTGGCGAAGTCACCTTCCATGGCCTACGCCACGGGACGGCCACCCTTCTGCTCGCGGCCGGAGTGCCGGACCGAGTCGTCATCGAGATCATGGGGCATGCCGACACCCGCATCCTGCGCCGCTACCAGGAGGTCGTCCCCGAGCTGCTCGCCGACGCCTCGGCGCGCCTCGAGGCCTTGCTCGCCGACTGACAGGGGTTCCACCACGGGGTTCCACGCGGGGCCAGGTTCACGGCCTTCCCTTGGAAACGCTGGTCAGCGCAAGTAGTCCCAACGGGATTTGAACCCGTGTCTCCACCTTGAGAGGGTGGTGTCCTGGGCCACTAGACGATGGGACCTCGGGGGGCGGCCGGGGCCGCCGAAGGCTTAGTGTACCGAAGCCTCCGCTCAGCCCTCCGGCGCGAACATGTAGCCGATCCGGGCCGCCAAGGTGTGGTCCCCCTCGACGCCGAGCCTGCCCTCCATGAGCGCGAGGCCGGGCTGGATCTCCTGGGACAGGATCCGCCCGAACGTGGGGACGCTCATCCGAAGCGTGACCACCGGCGCCGGCGCGGACCCGGGCATGGCCTCGGCGCGGCCGTCCTGGACCCGGACCACCCAGCGGTGGATGACCCGCTCGCCCTCCAGCTCGTACTGGATGTCGCCGCGGAACCCGTCAGCCCGCTCCGGGTGGAACGAGCGCTCCACGCCCCGGAAGATGGCCCGCATCCCCACCCGGTTCCCGATGATCCGCTCGATCTGGCGGTCGGAGCGGCCTCGCAGCAGGGCCCGGAACGCCTCCTCGCCGCGCCCCCGCAGGCGCTCGCGCACCCCGGCCCCAGGCGCCGCCTCCGACTCCATGGCCGCTTCAGGGCCCTCGGTAGCGAGGAAGGGCTCGCCCTGGGAGGTGACCAGGTAGGCCGGGTCGGCGACGCGGGCCGGTTCGCGCCGGGCCAGGGCCCGGTCGACGGCTTCGGCCAGGCGGTCGCGCTTCGCCGCGTCCCGGTCCTCCGCTTCCCCGGCGAACCGCGGCAACACCTCCTTCGCGAACAGCTCCAGCGACTCGCAGATGTGCTCGTGGCGGTTCCGCCCGGCCTGGGACACGAAGATGACCTGGTCCACGCCTGCGGCCTCGTACCGGGCACACAGGTCGGCGACCTGGGAGGGCGTGCCGACGGCGCCCCGCAGCGATCCCAGCTCCTGCTGCAACAGCTTCACGGCGAGTGGCGCGTCCTCCGCACGGATCAACTCGCGAGCGAACCCATACGACGCGCGGTTCCGTTCGAACTCCTCGTACACGTGGGTGTGGCCCGGCCGGTGCTGCCCGAAGACGTAGTAGTGGGCCAGCGAGTACCCGAAGAAGTGGCCCCCGTCGATGCCCCGGTCGATGGCGGTCTGCTCGTCCTGGTGGCACATGAACGGCACCACCACGGCCACGTTCGGGTTGACCGAGAATCCCGCCGGGACGCACTGGTCGGAGGCGATGGTCTCGTAGTAGGCGTCCACCCACTGCTTCGCGTCCTCGGGCTCCACGAACGAGAACGACAGCGCGCCCAGGCCCTTACGGGCGGCCAGCACGATGGTGTCGCGGCGGCTGCACGCCATCCACAGCGGCGGATGGGGCTTCTGGAAGGGTTTGGGGACGACGTTGCGGGGCGGCATCCGGATCCACCGCCCCTGGTAGCCGGCGAACGGGTCCTCCACGAACATCCGCGTGATCGCGTCGAGGGCTTCCTCCCACTGGGCGCGCTTGTCCTCCCGCGACACCCCGAACCCGCCCAGCTCCATCTGCGACGAGGACTCGCCGGTGCCGAACTCCACCCGGCCGCCGGAGACCAGATCGAGCGTGGCGATGCGTTCGGCGACCCGGGCGGGGTGGTTGTAGCCCGGCGGGAGTTGCACGATCCCGTGCCCCAGGCGGATCCGCCGGGTCCGCTGGCTGGCCGCGGCCAGGAACACCTCGGGGGCGCTGGAGTGGGAGTACTCCTCTAGGAAGTGGTGCTCCACCTCCCACACTAGGTCGAACCCCAGCCGGTCGGCCAGCTCGACCTGCTCGAGGGCGTCCCGGAGCAGATTGGCCTCGGCGTCCTCCTCCCAGGGGCGCGGAAGCTGATGCTCGTAGAACAGCCCGAACCGCATCACCCGCGCCTTTCGGATCGCCGTCCCGGAGCCGAACACTACTACGGCCGCCGGCCCTGCCGAGGTCGCCCGCCGGCCTTCCCGCTCGGCTTCCTCAAGGGGGTCGAGCGGGGAACCGATGCTGGAAGCAAGGCCGGACGGAAGGTTCGGCCCAGCCTTCGGCTGAGGAGTCGTATGAGCCAAGAGGATCTCGCCGGGCCGGCCGGCCGGCCGGCCGGCGAGCAAGCGCGTGCCGGCGCGGCGCTGGCTTCCCCGTACACGCCCTCCCAGGCGCCGCAACGCCCCGACGATCCCCGGACCATGGAGCAGGCCGGCGAGCCGCAGATGGTCAAGGAGGCGGCGATCCCGGCCCGTTCCGTGGTCGACGACTTCGAGGAGCGGGGGGCGGCCCGGCCGGACGGACAGCAGCCCTGGGACCCCGGGCTGGCCATCGCCGAGCTGCTGGAGACCGTGCTCGACCGGGAGGCCTCCGACCTGCACCTGCTGGCGGGGACCCCTCCACTGATCCGTGTCAACGGCGATCTCGAGGCGCTCACCAGCTACGGCGTGCTGGGCCCGAACGACGTGAAGCAGCTCATCCACGCCATCCTCACCGAGTCCCAGCGCGAGCGCCTGGTCGAGGACCTGGAGCTCGACTGCGCCTACTCCCTGCGGGGCCGAGGCAGGTTCCGGGTCAACGTCTACTACCAGCGGGGCTCGATGAGCGCCGCGTTCCGGCTCATCCCTTACGGGATCAAGACCGTCGAGGAGCTGGGGCTGCCTCCGGTGGTGTCCGAGCTGGCCAGGCTTCGGCGCGGCCTGGTGATCGTGACGGGGCCGACCGGTTCCGGGAAGTCGACGACCCTGGCCGCCATGGTGGACATCGTGAACCAGGAGCGGCTGGCGCACGTCCTCACGGTGGAGGACCCCATCGAGTTCCTCCACCGCCACAAGAACTCGGCCGTCTCCCAGCGGGAGGTCGGCTACGACACCCACGGGTTCGCCCCGGCGCTCAAGCACGCGCTGCGGCAGGACCCCGACGTGATCATGGTCGGCGAGATGCGCGACCTCGAGACCATCGCCACCGCCATCAGCGCCGCCGAGACCGGGCACCTGGTGTTCGCCACCCTGCACACCCAGGACGCGGCCCAGACGGTGGACCGGATCATCGACGTGTTCCCCGCCTACCAGCAGCAGCAGATCCGGGTGCAGCTGTCGATCACGCTCCAGGGCGTGATGGCGCAGCAGCTCGTCCCCACGGCTGACGGCGCCGGCCGGGTGGTGGCGTGCGAGGTGCTCGTGGTCACGCCCGCCATCCGGAACCTCATCCGCGAGGGCAAGACGCACCAGATCTACTCGGCGATCCAGTCGGGGCGGAAGTTCAGCATGCACACCATGGACTCCTGTCTGGCCGACCGCGTGGTCGAGGGCGTGATCACCGAGGCCGCCGGGCTGCTGGCCGCGCACGACCCGGACATGTTCACGCGCCTGCTGGGCTCGGCGGCCAGGCCCGCGGCCATGGGAAGCCAGGCCGGAGGCGGCTACGGCGGAGGGACGTACCAGCCGCCGGGCCACCCGGGCGGCGGCCAGGGTCTCCAGGGCAGTGATGAGGCCTCGCCGGCGGGCGGCCAGAGCCAGGACTCCTGATCCGCACTACGCTCGGTGGGTGAGCCTGGAGCGGGTCTCCCGGGACAAGCAGCGAATCCGTGAGCGGGTTTGGGCTGCCCTGGAACAGGCCGGCGCGGCCCGGTTCCCAGGAGCGAGCGGCCGCATCCCCAACTTCGTGGGGGCGGAGCGCGCCGCCGAGACGCTGGCGACGCTTCCTGAATGGCGCGAGGCTCGGGTGATCAAGGCCAACCCCGACGCTCCGCAGCTGCCGGTGCGGGCTCGAGCCCTGGCCGAGGGGAAGGTCCTGTACATGGCGGTGCCCCGCCTGCGGGAGGAGAAGCCGTTCCTGCTGCTCGACGGCACCCGGCTGGGGACGGCCCCTCGCCGGGCCGCCTCCATCCGAGGCGCAGCGTCGGCCGGGAGGGCCGTCGGCATCGACGAGGTCGAACGGGTGGACCTCGTGGTGTGCGGGACCGTGGCCGTCAACCGGCGGGGGGCGCGGGTGGGCAAGGGCGGGGGGTTCTCCGACCTCGAGTTCGCGCTGCTGGCGGAGGCCCGGCGGATCGACGGCGCGACCTCCATCGTCACCACGGTGCATCCGCTCCAGGTGATGGAGGAGGACCTGCCCGAGACCGAGCACGACTTCCGGGTGGACCGCATCGTCACTCCCGACGAGGTGATCCGGTGCCGGCGGGTCCGGCGGCCCCGCGGCATCCTGTGGGAGCACCTGTCCGAGGACAAGATCTCGGAGATCCCGGCCCTGCGGTCGCTGCGGGGCTGATGCCGCGGGCGCTCAGCCCGCCGTGCGGAACCCGCGGCCCGACTTTTTCCCCAGGAACCCCGCCCGGACCATGTGCTCCAGCAACGGCGCCGGCGCGTAACCGGGCTCGCGGAGCTCCGCGTGCAGCGAGCGGACGATGGACAGCGTGACGTCGAGCCCCACCAGGTCCACCAGCGCCAGCGGCCCGATGGGGTGGTTGCAACCCAGGGTCATGGCCACGTCGATGTCCTCCGTCGTGGCGTAGCCCTCCTCCACCATCCGCACGGCATCGTTCAGGTACGGGAACAGCAGCCGGTTCACGATGAACCCCGACCGGTCCCGGCACAACACCCACGACTTCCCCAGGCGTTCCACCAGCGCGACGGCGGTCGACAGCACGGAACCGGCGGTGGCCACCGTGGGGACCAGCTCGACCAGCTTCATCACCGGCACGGGGTTGAAGAAATGGATCCCCAGGACCCGGTCGATGCGGCCGGTCTCGGCGGCCAGGTCGATGACGGGAAGCGACGACGTGGCGGTGGCCAGGATGGTGGTCTCCGGCGTGGCCGCGGCCAGGTCGCGGAAGATCCCCTTCTTGATCTCCAGGTCCTCGGCGACGGCCTCCACCACCACCTCGCACGGGCCCAGGTCGGCCAGCTCGGTGGTCAGCGAGATCCGTCCCAGGAGCCCGTCGCGGTCCTCGGCCGAGAGCTTCCCCTTCTCCATGGCCCGGCCGGTGGACCGGTCCACGGCGGCGCGGGCCCGTCCGATGGACTCCTCCGACCGCCCCCAGCACACCACCTCGAGGCCCGCCCGGGCCGCGACCTCGACCATCCCGGAGGCCACGACGCCCGTCCCCACCACGCCCATCCGGGTCACCTCGGCCTCGGCCGCCGGGAGGTCGTGCCCGGGCCGGCCGTCACGCTGGCTGGCGCCGTCCTCTGCGTACGAGTAGATGCCGCGACCGGCCTTCCTGCCGGTGAAGCCCGCCGTCACCAGCTGGCGGAACACGGGGGAGGGAACGTAGCGGGTGTCGGCGAACTGGTGGTGCAGCGACTCCAGGACCTGCATGCAGGCGTCCAGGCCGATCAGGTCCACGAGCTCCAGCGGGCCCATGGGATGGCCCGCTCCGAGCCGCATGGCGGCGTCGATGTCCTCCCGCGTGGCGTGGCCGGAGTCGAGCAGCTCCACGGCCTCGTTCAGGTAGGGGAACAGCAACAGGTTCGCGATGAACCCGGCCCGGTCCCGGCAGGCCACCACGGTCTTGCCCAGGGACTCGGCGAAGCGGCGCGCCCCCGCCAGGACGTCCGGCGCCGTGGCCACGGTCTCGACCAGCTCCACCAGCCGCATGACCGGGGCGGGATTGAAGAAGTGCAGGCCGACCACCTGCTCCGGCCTGGCGGAGACGGCGGCGAGCTCGATGACCGGCAGGGAGGACGTGTTCGTGGCCAGGATGGCGTCGGGCCGGCACACCGACTGGAGCTCGGCGAACACTTGTCTCTTGCTCTCCAGCCGTTCCGGCACGGCCTCGACGACCAGGTCGGCGGCCTGGAGGTCGGAGGGGTCCGCCGTCAGGCTGATGCGCTGGAGGACGGCGTCTCGCTCGGCGGCGTCGAGCCGGCCCTGGGTCACGGCCCGGCCCAGCGAGTCCTCGATGCGGGAGCGGCCGGCCTTCAGGTGCGTCTCGTCCAGCACCCGAACGATGACGCCGCACCCGGATCGGGCCGAGGCCTCCGCGATGCCCGAGCCCATGGTCCCGCACCCCACCACCCCGACCGTGCGGACGGCACCCTCGTCTTCCGGAATGTCGATCCTCCTCGGGCCGAACCACCCGGATGTATCTATCCCGTCACATCGCCCCAGGCAAACCGAGCTCGGAAGGCGGGGGAGGCCTCAGACGCCGACCATGGCCCGGATGGATTCCTTCAGCGAGCCCATGGTGGCCAGCACGGCGGTCGGCTCGTATCCGCAGTGGGCCATGCAATTCTGACACTTCGGGTTCCCGCTCTGGCGGCCGTACTTGGACCAGTCCGTGGTCTCGATGAGCTCCCGGTAGGTGGTCGTGTAGCCGTCCGACATCAGGTAGCAGGGCCGCTGCCACCCGAAGATCGAGTACGACGGGATCCCCCACGGCATGCACGGGAAGTCGACCTTCCCCTCCAGGAAGTCCAGGTACAGCGGCGTGTGGTTGAGGCGCCACCTCTTGCGCCTGCCGCCGGCGAACGCGGCGCTGAAGAGCTTCCGGGTCTCCTCGGGGCCGGGGAAATGCTCCTGGTCCGGGGCCTTCTCGTACGCGAAGGCCGGCGAGATCATCATGGCGTCGACCTTCAGCTCGTCGTTCAGGAAATCGAGGACGTCGCGGACCGTCCGTGGGGTGTCCGTGGTGAAGAAGGTCGTGTTGGTGGTGACCCGGAACCCGCGCGACTTCGCCTCCTTGATGGCGTCCACGGCTTTGTCGAATACGCCGTCCTGGCAGACGGACGCGTCGTGGCGCTCGCGCATGCCGTCGATGTGCACCGCCCACGCGAAGTAGGGCGACGGCTTGAACAGGTCCATCTTCTTGTGCATCAGGAGTGCGTTCGAGCACAGGTAGACGAACTTCTTTCGCTTGACGAGCTCCCCCGCGATCTCGTGGATCTCGGGATGGATGAGGGGCTCGCCGCCGGCGATGGAGACCATGGGCGCGCCGGCCTCCTCGATGGCGTCGACGGCCGTCTGCACCGACATCCGCTGCTTGAGGATCCCGGCCGGGAACTGGATCTTCCCGCAGCCCGCGCAGGCCAGGTTGCACGCGAACAGCGGTTCCAGCTCCACCAGCAACGGGAACTTCTCGCGCTTGCGGAGCTTCTGCTTGAAGAGGTAGGTGCCCACCCGGACCTGCTGCCTGACGGAAACCGGCATCGCTCGCCTCCCGCTTCCTAGTCGCTCCTGCTCGCTCGTTTCATCTCAGCTCGATCGGCAACGTGAACTGGACGCTCTCGTCCATGACCTGGCGCTCCTCCACCGTGACGGGGCCGAGGCCGCGGAGCGCGCCGACCACCCGGTCCACCAGGACCTCGGGGGCGGACGCGCCGGCCGTCACGGTGACCGTCCGCGCTCCCACCAGCCAGGCGGGGTCGATCTCGGTCTCGTCGTCCACCAGCCAGGCCGGGCAGCCCTCCCTGGCCGACACCTCGACCAGGCGCTTGGAGTTCGAGGAGTTCC
Source organism: Actinomycetota bacterium (assembly GCA_030774015.1). Lineage (NCBI taxonomy): Bacteria > Bacillati > Actinomycetota > Actinomycetota bacterium. The sequence continues at coordinate 12,484 of JALYLZ010000171.1, forward strand.
CCGACCCGATCACCAGCATGACGTCCGACTCCCGGGCCAGGACCTTCACCGCGTCCTGCCGGTTCGACGTGGCGTAGCAGATGTCGTCGGAGCCGGGGCCGGTGAGGTGGGGGAACTTGGTGCGGAGCGCCTCGACCACGTCCGTCACCTCGTCCACCGCGAGGGTGGTCTGGGTCAGGTAGGCGACCCGGCCGCCGCCGTCGGGGAGCTCGAGGTCGTCGATCTGGTCGGCGCGCTCGATCAGCCGGATGGCCTCGGGGGCCTCGCCGGTGGTCCCCTCGACCTCCTCGTGCCCCTCGTGGCCGACCAGCACGATGGTGTAGCCGGCCCGGGCGAACCGCTTGGCCTCGCTGTGGACCTTCGTCACCAGCGGGCAAGTGGCGTCGATGACCTTCAGGCTCCGCTCGCGGGCCTCGCTGCGGACCTGGGGCGAGACGCCGTGGGCGGAGAACACCACCAGCCCGCGCTTCGGCACCTCGTGGAGGGCGTCCACGAATATGGCGCCGCGTTCCTCGAGGTCTCGCACCACGTGCACGTTGTGGACGATCTGCTTGCGCACGTACACCGGAGGGCCGTAGCGGTCCAGGGCCCGCTCGACGATCTCGATCGCTCGCTCCACGCCGGCGCAGAACGAGCGCGGGCCGGCCAGCAGGACCGTCCGGGGCCCGGCCGCGGCGCCCCAGGAGGCCAGAGCGGGGGCGGATTGCCGGAGCGTACGCAGCGCGGTCAGCCCGCCGGAGACCGTGGCGGCGACGCGGTAGAGCGGCCGGTCCGGCGTGTCCGACACCACGCGGAGGACGACGAGGGGCCGGCCGGCGGCCGCCGGGGCCAGCCACGCCGATTCCATGTCCACGGCGACCGCGCCGGTGGAGGCCAGCTGTTCGCGCTCCCGCCGTGACGCCAGGTGGTCCATGGAGAGGATCGGACCCATGGTGGCGGTCAGGCCGAGCTTTCGGACCGCCGAGAGCAGCAGGCCGGCTCCGGGAATGGTGGTGATGTTGGTCCCGCCGGGGCCGCGAACCTCGCTGGCCACGACGACGTCGCCGGGGCGAAGGGACGGATCGAGGGCGCCGCAGACCCCCGCGATGGCGACGGCCCGGGCCGGGATCTCGGCGGCCAGGATGGCCGCTCGCGCGGCGCGCTTTGCACCCATCCCGGTCCGCTCGACCAGGACGCCGGACGCGGGGAGGCCGCGCCGGAGCGCCCTGGCCTCGAAGCCGAGGGGAGCCAGGACCAGCATGTCGCTGGGCTCGGACGTCCGGCCTCCGCCGGCGGTCCGGCTCACCGGTCGCCTCCGTTCGTCGCGTGGTACTCGCGGGCCGCGTCGATCAGCGCATCCACCAGCCGGTCCTCCGAGAACCGGGCCACCGACTTCCCGCCCACGAACAGCAGGCCCTGGTGCATGCCGGCGGCGATCCCGACGTCGGCCCCGCGGGACTCGCCGGGACCGTTCACGGGGCAGCCCATCACGGCGACCTTCATCCCTTCGGGGATCTCGCCGGCCCGTTCCTGGACCGCCCGGGTCAGCGCGAAGACGTCGACCTCGGCCCGGCCGCACGATGGACAGGACACGATCTCGACCCCGCGGCGCCGCAGCCCGACGGCCTTCAGGATCTCCCACCCGATCACCGCCTCCTCCTCGGGAGGCGCGGTCAGGGAGATCCGCAGCGTGTCGCCGATCCCTTCCAGCAGCAGCGTCCCCAGCGCGATGGAGCTCTTGACGACTCCCTGGGGCGGTGGACCGGCCTCGGTGACGCCGAGGTGCAGCGAGTAGTCGCACGCTTCGGCCAGGCGCCGGTACGCCTCCACGCACATGTGCACGTCCTCGGACTTTACCGAGAGCTTGACGTCGGTGAACCCGTGCTCCTCGAGGGCGGCGGCCTCCCGCAGCGCGCTCTCCACGAGCGCCTCGGCGGTGGGGGAGCCGTATCGCCGGAGCAGCTCAGGGTCGAGCGAGCCGGCGTTCACCCCGATCCTGATGGGCACGCCGCGGGCCTTGGCCTCGTCGGCGATGAGCTTGACCCGCTTCTTGTCGCCGATGGTGCCGGGGTTCAACCGGAGCCCGGGAATGCCGGCCTCGAGGGCGTCGAGGGCGTGGCGCCACGTGAAGTGGATGTCCGCGATGACCGGGATGGGGGAGCGCCGGGCGATCTCGGGCAGCGCCGCCGCGTCCTCGTCGAACGGCACCGCCACCCGGACCAGCTCGCAGCCGTTCGAGGCGAGCCGCTCGATCTGGGCGAGCGTGGCCGCCGCGTCGTGGGTCTTGGTGGTGGTCATGGACTGCACGCGGACCGGGGCGTCGCCGCCCACCGTCACGCCGCCGATGGAGACCTGCCGCGAGGGCCGCCGGTCGGTCGTGCTCCATCTGGGCGTGTGCGAGCGGGCCGGGACGTTCATGTCACATCCCCGGTGTAGCGTCCCAACCGAGCCTTCTCCCCCCCGACGTAGCGACCGAGGGCCATCACGGGGAAGGTCAGGCGGTACAGGTGATAGTTGATGTAGAAGTCGCCGGGGAACCCCGTCCCGGTGTACTGGGGCTCGTCCCAGGTGCCGTTGGGGAGTTGGGTTTCGGCCAGCCAGGCGACCCCGCGCTCCGCCGCCGCGGAGCTGCGCTCGCCCGCCGCCAGCAGGGCCAGCAGCGCCCAGGCCGTCTGGGAGGCCGTGCTCGGGCCCCGCCCGATCCATGACCGATCCTCGTAGGACCGGAGGTCCTCGCCCCAGCCGCCGTCCGGGTTCTGGTGCTCCTGAAGCCAGCGGACGGCCGCGCGGATCTTCGGATCCTCTTCCGGGATCCCGGCCGCGATCGCCGCTGGCACTACCGCGCCCGTGCCGTAGACGTGGTTCGCGCCCCACCGGCCGAACCACGAGCCCTCGCGCTCCTGGTTCCGGGCCAGCCAGCCCAGCCCCCGCCGGGCCGCCCGCTGGCCGGCCGCGCCTTCCACGGCGAGCATCTCGACCACGTGCGCCGTGACGTCGGCGCTGGGCGGGTCGATGACCTCGCCGAAGTCGCAGAAGGGCAGCCGGCGGCACAGGTCCCGCGTGTTGTCGGCGTCGAACGCGCCCCAGCCGCCGTCGGACGACTGCATGCCGGCGGTCCACCGGACGCCGCGGTCGATGGCTGCCTCCAGGCGGGCCCGATCCGGGTGGTCCACGCGCCGCAGGGCCAGCACGACCTCGGCCGAGTCGTCGATGTCCGGGTAGTTGTCGTTCGCGAACTCGAACGCCCAGCCGCCCGGGTCGAGACCCGGCCGCCGTACGGCCCAGTCGCCCGCCACCCGGATCTCCTCGTCCAGCAGCCAGTCCGCGGCACGGACCAGGGCCGGGTGGTCGCTAGGGAGGCCCGCGTCGGCCAGCGCGATCACGGCGAGCGCCGCGTCCCACACCGGCGACTGGCACGCCTCCAGGCGCCGGATGTCGCCCTCGACGACGGTGAAGCCGTCGAGGCCGGCAAGGCCTGTCCGCATGGCCGGGTGGTCCAGCGGATAGCCCATCAGGTGCAGCGCGATCAGCGAATCCACCCACGGGGGCTGGATGCCGCCCCAGCCGCCGTCGGCCTCCTGGCGCCGCAGGATCCACTCGGTCGCGCGGGCCAGGGCCAGCCGCCGAAGCCTGGGGGAGGGATGCCGCTCGTACCACTGCAGCGCGCGGTCGAGGCGCTGGAACCGCCCTCGCCACGTGGTCACCGGATCGAGGGGCGGCTTCCTCGCGCCCGTCCGCAGCTCGTCCAGCCCGAAGTGGAGCGAGCGGACCGGCCGGTGCGCGCCCACCACGGTCAGCGCGACGATGGTCTGGCGGGCCCAGCACGCGAAGTCGTAGATGTTCAGCGGGAACCACTCGGGGAGGAAGATGACCTCGGGCGGGAGCGCCGGGATGTCGTCCCACGACCACAGCCCGAACAGCGCGAGCCACATGTGCGTGAACACCCGCGTCCGCTCCAGCCCGCCGGATTCCACGACGAACCGTGCCGCCCGGCGCATGTGCGCCGCCTCGGGGGGATCGCCGGCCAGCCGGAGCGCCACGTAGGCCTCGGCCGTGGTGGACAGGTCCGCGGGCCCGCCGAAGAAGTTCCCCCACGTCCCGTCGTCCCGCTGCTTGCTCCGGATCCAGTTCGCCGCGAGGCGGGTCTCCTCCGCTCCCCGGATCCCCAGGAACTCCCGGAGCAGGAGGTCCTCCGCGTCCATGGTCACGTTGGTCTCGAGCTCGCCCTTCCACCAGCCCTGCTTGTCCTGGAGCGACAGGAGGTGTTCGCGGGCGCGGCGGAGCGCTTCCTCCGCGGTCAGCCTGGTCACCGAATCGGCGCGCACGGCCATCGCTAGAACTCCCTCGCCGCCACGAACCGGGCCACCTCGGCAAGCTGCTCGCGGGCTCCCGGCTCAAGCGGAACCCGCTCCAGCGCCGCCAGCGCGAGGTCGAGCTGCCGTTCGGCCTCGGAGATCGCCATGCGCCGGCCCCCGGCCTCCTCCACCAACCCGACCCCGAAGGCCCCGTCGTCCTCGGACAGGTTTCCGTTGGAAAGGAGCCGGGCCAGCTGCTCGGCGGAGGGGCCTCCCGCCCCGAGCGCCGCCACCACCGGCAGGCTCTTCTTGTGCTGCCGGAGGTCGTTGGCCGACGGCTTGCCCGTCATCTCGGGTCGGCCCCAGATCCCCAGCACGTCGTCCACGGCCTGGAACGACAGCCCCAGATGGACCCCGTACTCCGCCAGCGCGCCCACCACCGGAGGCGAGGCACCGGCCAGGATCGCTCCGATGGAGGCGGCACACGACAGCAGCGCACCGGTCTTGTGCGCGCCCATCTGGAGGCACTCCTCCACGCTCACGTCCAGCCGCGACTCGAACCCGAGGTCCTCGCCCTGCCCGGCGATCATGTCCGCCGTGGCCCGGGCCAGCGCCGCCGCGGCTTCCACGCCCCGCGGGTCCGCGTCCAGCAGCACCTGGTGGGCCAGGGCGTGCAGCGCGTCGCCCGCCAGGATGGCCGGACCCACACCGAACAGCGCCCATGCCGTCGGCCGGTGGCGCCGTTCCAGGTCCTGGTCCATCACGTCGTCGTGTAGCAGCGAGAAGTTGTGCACCAGCTCCACGGCCAGGGCGCCGGGCAGGCCGACCGAGGCTGGCGCGCCCGCGGCCTCCGCCGAAAGGAACGCAAGCGCGGGACGGACGGCCTTGCCGCCGTCGCTCCTGGCCGGGGTGCCGTCCGCGTCCGCGAACCCGAGGTGGTACTGCGCCACCCGCCGGACCTCCGGCGACAGGCGGTCCACGGCTGCCTGAAGCGCCGGATGGAGCAGCTCGCGGGTCCGCTGCAGCGACGAGGGCACCGTGCGGATCACGCCGCCACCTCCGAGAGGCGGATCACGCCGCCACCACCTCCGGAAGCCTGCGGGTCCGCCCCACCGAGACCAGGGCTTCGCGCGCGGCGGCGAATCCGCTTCGGACCGCCCCTTCCATCGTGGCCGGCCACCCCGTGTCGGTCCACGCGCCGGCGAGCGACAGGCCGGGGACCCCTGTCTTCGCGCTCGGCCGGAGCCGGCCCGAGCCGGGAGCCTGCCGGAACGTCGCGTGCGGCTCCCGGGTGACGAAGAACTTCTCCACCCGTGCTCCTCGAGCCCGCGGGAACAGCTCGGGCAGCGCCGGCAGGTACCGTTCCCGGAGGTCCGCGGTGGGTTCGGCGATCTCCCGGTCGGCGCCGGAGATCGACACGGCCAGGTACTGCCCGCGGTCCAGCCCCGACTGCTCCGTGCGGTCGAACACCCACTGCACCGGCGTGCCCAGCCCGGCCGCGAACGGCACGTCCATCACCGGCCGGTCGTAGATCACGTGCACGTTCACGATGGGAGCGGAACCGAGCGACGCGAGCGCGGCGGCATCCCGCACTGCGCCGGCGGGCAGGATCTCGGCGGCCCGACCGTGCGGCACGGCCAGCACGACGGCGTCGGCTTCCACCCGGTCGACCTCGGTCTCGACCTCGAGGCCCTTTCCGGCGGGCTCGACGCGCCGGACCGCGGCGCGCAGCCGGACCTCGGCTCCGGCCTCGGCCAGGGCCCGGGCCGCCGGCTCGCCGTGGACCTCCGACAGGGGGACACGCGGGTAGCCGATGTCCGCCGCGTCCCGCCGCTCCAGCAACCCGGTCCGGAAGACCTTCACGGCGAGGGCCAGCGACGCCTGGTCCGCCGCCAGGTTCAGCGTGGGCAGCGCGATCAGGTTCCACAGGGCGTCGACGGCGGCAGGGGACTGTCCCCGCGAGGCCAGCCACGACCCGAACGTCTGATTGTCGAGCGCGGGGTCCCGGGGGTCCATCCGCGCCAGCGCCAGCGCGGCCCGCACGGCGCGGGCCCGCTCGGCCGGACGGAGGAACCCGTACCGGGCCAGCGAGCCGGAAAGATGCAACGGAGCGGGCAGCGCGGAGCGCCGGAGCCACTGCGTGGTCCGTCCCGGCGACAGCACGGGGATGGCCATCCGGTCCTGGAGCACCGTCCGGTCCCTCGCTCCGACCCGGTCCAGGAACCGCAGATAGGCCACGCAGCACCGCAGGAACACGTGCTGCCCGTTGTCCACCCACAGGCCGTCGCGCTGGAACGAGAACGTGGCCCCGCCCAGGCGGGGGCGCGCCTCCAACAGGGTGACCCGGGCCCCGCCGTCGGCGCACGACAGGGCGGCGGCCAGCCCGGCCAGCCCGCCTCCCACCACGACCACGCGGGGCTCCGTCATGCCCGCGCCCCGGCCAGGCTGCGGGCGGCCACCCAGGCCTTCTCCCACGGGGGCAGCGAGATCCGCCGTTGCAAGACGTCCTGGGGGCGCCGCTCCACCCGCGCCAGGATGCGCCGGTAGATCCCGGTCATGGCGGACACACACGAGGCCGCCCGGGAGTCCAGCAGCGGCAGCACCTGGAGCCCCCGCCCGAACCACTCCCTGGCCCTGTTCACCTCGAACCGGACCAGGCCGGCCACCGCTCCCGCCGGCGACCCCGCCAGGTCCTCCGCCGAGCAGCCGAACCGGTCCAGGTCCTCCCGGGGCAGGTACACCCGGCCGCGGTCCAGGTCCTCCCGGACGTCCCGCAGGATGTTGGTGAGCTGCATGGCCACGCCCAGGTCGTCGGACAGCTCCGACGCGCGGGCCCGATCCGTCGACCCGAACACCGCCACCGACAGCCGGCCGATCGAGCCGGCCACCCGGCGGCAGTACGCTTCCAGCTCCCCGAACGTCTCGTACGTCGCGCCTCGGACGTCCATCTCCACGCCGTCCACCAGTTCCCCGAAGACATCGAGCGGCAGATTGAAGCGCCGGACGGAGTCGCCCAGCGCGGCCAGCACCGGGTCGTCGCTGTCGACCGACACGCGCTCGAGGCTCTGGCGGACCGATGCCAGACGGACCAGCTTCGCCTCGTCGTCCAGGCCGCCGTCGCCGATGTCGTCCACCCGCCTGGCTAGGGCGTACACGGCACACATGCCGCGGCGGCGATCCGGCGGCAGCAGGCGGATGCCGTAGAAGAAGTTCGCGGCCCGGGACCGGGTGACGCTCTCGCAGTAGGCGTAGGCCCGCTGAAGGTTCATCGGCCGTCTCCCCGCGACCGCGACCGCGACCGCAAGCCGCGCCGCCGACCCGAGCCGCGCCGCGGCCACGCCGGCCGCCAGGACACGGCAACCGTGCGGACCAGCACCCAGGCACCGTGTCCTCGGGAGGGCCGCGGCGTACGCCCCAGCACGTCGAAGCCAGCACCCTCGAGGGCGTCCAGCGCCGCTCGCCCGCCCGCGACGAACCCCGCCACCGCGAACCCGGCCCGGCCACCGAGGTCTCCGGCCAGCGGCGCACCCCGGTCCAGGAGCCCGCGGGCCCTGGCCACCTCGAACGCCATCAGCCGCCGTAACGAGGGCGACGGACGCGACCGCGCCAGGTCCTCCTCCGAGCACCCGAACCGCTCCAGGTCCTCCCGCGGCAGGTAGATCCGCCCCCGGTGGAAGTCCTCCGCCACGTCCTGCCAGTGCTCGGCGAGCTGCAGCCCGGTGCACACCGCGTCCGACAGCCCCATCCGCTGGGGCGTCGCCGCGCGCAGGACGTACAGGACGAGGTGTCCCACGGGGTTCGCGGACAGCTCGCAGTACGAAGCGAGCTCCGAATACGTCTCGTACCGCGACACCGACTGGTCCTGCCGGTTGGCCCGGATCAGGTGGAGGAACGGCTCCCGGGGCAGGTCCCTGGCCCGGATGGTCTTGGCCAGCCGGACCATCAGGGGATGGGTGGCGCCGCCCGCGTAGGCCCGCTCCAGCTCGGCCTCCAGCCAGTCCAGGAGCCGGCCCCGGTCGCCGGCGGCCTCGTCCCCCAGGTCGTCCACCAGCCGGGCGAACCCGTAGATGGCCAGGAAGTGCTCCCGGTCCTGGCGCGGCAGCAGGCGGGAGGCGACGGGGAAGTTCTCGTGCCCGGCCTTCTCCATGACCGCGGAGACGGTGGGGACGTCGGGCTCGGCAGAGCGGCGTCCGGAGGTCGCGGGCGCGACCCTGGCCATCATTCCCCCATGACCTGGATGAGCACCTTTCGGTCTCGTGCTCGATCGAGCTCCAGGAAGAAGACCTTCTGCCACCGGCCCAGCAGCAGCTGCCCCTCCACCACCGGGATGGTCTGCGACGCCGATCCCAGCAGGGCCTGGCGGCAGTGGGCGTGCCCGTTCGGCACGTCGTGCGGGTCGTCGTCCAGGTTCTCGGTGCGGGCGTCCATGTCGTCGTGGTGGTAGGTGCCGTCCAGCGGCACCAGCGAGTCCATCAGCCGCGTGAAGTCGCGGATGAACCCGGACTCCCGCTCGTTGATGACGATGGCGCACGTGGTGTGGGGTGAATACACCAGGGCCATGCCGTTCTGGACCCCGCTCTTGTCGACCACCTCACGAACGTCCTCGGTGACGTCGATGAACTGTCCGCAGTTGCTGGTGGTGAAGCTGTGGTTCTCGAGCAGGAACCTCATCCGCCTCCTCCTCGACGAAGAAAGCCCCCCGGCGATCGGCGCCGACGCGCCAGCGCCCCGACAACGCACGCGGGTGACTACCCAGTCACACTCGTTGTTTACATCTTGGGGACAGAGCGCGCGGGAAGTCAAACCCGCCCGGACGGGCCGCCGGCTGCCCTCAAACCCGGGCGGAGATGGTGCCGAGCGCCGCCAGCGGAGAGGGTTCCAGGGCCTGCTGGAACAGCCGGGCCGCCGCCATCTGGAGGGTCCGGGCCCCGGCCAGGAGCGGGTCCTCCGCCTGGAGCTGCCGTCCGAGCTCGAGGGCCAGGCCGCTGAAGACGCGCCGGGCGGTGGTCGGATAGCCCGGACGGCGCTGGATGGCCCGGGTGAACAGGTCCATGAACACGGGGACCCGTCGCTCCATGAGCGGCGCGAGCACCTCCGGTGCCCGTTCCAGCGGAACGGGGCGCCCCGCCATGGCCCGACCGAACGACTCGGCCACTTCGTTCGCCGCCGCCTCGGCCGCGGCGAAGAACAGCTCCTCCTTCGAGCGGTGGTGCCGGTAGAAGGACCCCTTCGCGATCCGGGCGGCCTTGCAGATGTCGTCGACGTTCACGTCGCCGTACCCACGCCGGGAGAACGCGTCCACGGCGGCGTCCAGCAACCGTTCGGCCGGGGTCCTCCGCCCGCGGCCCGCATGCATCACGACGGCGCGGTCCCACATCTCCGGCCGGAACGCCTGTTCCTGTTCCAGTCCCAGGAGGTCGGGGAGGATGGTGCGGATCACGGAAAGGGACAGCCCGCGCCGTTCCCGGAGCGTCCGGATGAGCCGGAGGCCCTGCACGTGGCGCTCGTCGTACAGGAATCGGTTCGGGGAGGCCCGTCGGGGGGGCGGCAGGAGCCCCAGCTTCAGGTAGTGGTGGACCGTGGCGGCGGGCACGCCCGTCCTCGCCACCAGCTCGTGCACCGGGAATCGCTCGCTGTCAGGCACGGGAACCCGCCCAGGATCTTCCCATAGAATGGCCCTCTTCGAGTAGGGAGAAAGGGATGGTGGCAAGCCGAGGCCAGCAGAACCGGGTCGCCCTCATCACCGACTCCAGCGCCTGCCTCCCACCCGACCTGACCGATCGCCTCGGCCTGCGGGTCCTCCCCATCGCCATCCACCTTCCCTCCGGGGACATCCACGACGGCGTGCCCCGGGCCCCTCAGCTGGTGTACGAGGCGCTCGCGGCCGGTGATCCCGTGAAGTCGAGCGCGCCGGCCACGGTGGAGTACCTCTCCGCGATCGAGGAAGCCGACGCCCCGTCGGTCGTCGTCATCACGCCGGCCATCGAGTTCACCGTGATGTACCGGAACGCCGTGCTGGCCGCCGAGGTGGCGGGGCGCTCCGTCTCGGTGGTGGACTCCCGCGCGGCGGCCGCGGCGCACGGGTTGGTGGTCATGGCCGCGGCGCAGGTGGCGGCGGACGGAGGGAGCGAGGCCGAGGTGGTCCGCGCGGCCGAGGACGCCTCCCGCCGGGCCGAGCTGGTGGGGGTCCTGGACAGCCTGGAGTTCATCCGGCGAAGCGGCCGGGTTCCCTCCGTGGCCCTGGAGCTCGCCGAGCGCCTCGGCGTGCGCCCCGTGTTCCGGCTGGACGGCGGCCGGGTCGAGCGCCTGGGGGTGCCCCGGAGCTCCGAGGCCGCGCTTCGCCGGGTCCGGAGGGAAGCGACGCTGCGCGGGCTGTCGGCGACCTCGCCGAGCATGGTGTTCCACGCCGCCTCGCCCGCCCGGGCCGAGGAGCTGCGCGCCGCGCTGGGCGGCGACCCCATGGTGGTGGAGTTCAGCCCCTCGATGGGCATCCACACCGGCCCCGGCGTGGTCGGCGTGGCCTGGCTCCGCGACCGGCCGAACGCCCCCGAGCTGTAGGGCCGCTCCGCCGCCGCGCCAATCACACGCTCGTCCGCCGCGCCAACCGCACCTTCCGTAGACTTGATCCCATCCGAACGTCCGGGAGGGCGACCCATGGCCACCAAGTACGTCTACGACTTCCACGAGGGCAACCGGGACATGAAGGGCCTGCTCGGCGGCAAGGGCGCCAACCTCGCCGAGATGACCAACATGGGCCTGCACGTCCCCCCCGGCTTCACCATCACCACCGAGGCCTGCCTGGCCTACCTGGAGAAGGACACCTGGCCGGAGGGCCTGGAGGCGGAGCTCGAGGAGCATCTGCGGACCCTCGAGCAGGCCATGGGAAGGCGGCTGGGTGACGCCGAGGATCCCCTGCTGGTGTCGGTCCGCTCCGGGGCGAAGTTCTCCATGCCCGGGATGATGGACACCGTCCTCAACCTCGGGCTGAACGACCAGTCGGTGCAGGGCCTGGCCAAGCAGTCCGACGGCGACTGGCGGTTCGCGTGGGACGCCTATCGCCGCTTCATCCAGATGTTCGGCAAGATCGTCATGGGCATCCCCGGCGACGAGTTCGAGCACAGGCTGGACGAGCACAAGGAACGCAAGGGCGAGAAAGCCACCGACACCGACCTCGAGGCCGATGACCTCCAGGCCCTGGTGGAGGACTTCAAGGCCATCTACCGGGAGCACGTGGGCGAGGACTTCCCCACCGACCCACGGCGGCAGCTTCGGCTGGCCGTGGAGGCCGTCTTCAAGTCCTGGAACGGCAGGCGGGCCCGGGACTACCGCCGACAGAACAAGATCCCCGACGACCTCGGGACCGCGGTGAACGTGGTGGCCATGGTGTTCGGGAACCGGGGGATGGACTCCGGAACGGGCGTCGCGTTCACCCGCAACCCGGCGACGGGTGAGCAGGAGCCGTACGGCGACTACCTGCCGAACGCGCAGGGCGAGGACGTGGTGGCCGGCATCCGCAACACGCTCCGGCTGGCGGAGCTGGAGGAGCTCGACCCGAAGTCCTACCGCGAGCTTCGCGAGACCATGGACACCCTCGAGAAGCACTACCGCGACATGTGCGACATCGAGTTCACCATCGAGAAGGGCGTGCTGTGGATCCTCCAGACCCGGGTGGGGAAGAGGACGGCTTTCGCCGAGTGGATCATGGCCTACGACATGCTGGAGGAGGGCCTGATCTCCTCGGATGAGGCGCTCCTGCGAGTGGACGCGAACCGGCTGGAGGAGCTGTTCAAGCGGGTCGTCTCGGAGGATGCGAAGAGCAGCGAGAAGCCCATTGCCACCGGGCTGAACGCGTCGCCCGGCGCCGCGACGGGGAAGGTCGTGTTCACTGCGGACTACGCCCAGGAATGGGCGGAGCGAGGGGAGCACGTCATCCTGGTCCGCCGGGAGACCACGCCCGACGACTACCACGGCATGATCCGCTCGCAGGGCATCCTGACCTCGGCCGGCGGCACGAACTCGCACGCCGCGGTGGTCGCCCGGGGCGAGGGGATCCCCGCCGTGTGCGGCGCCGACGCGATCCACATCGACGTCAAGGCCCGGGCCTTCACCGCCAACGGGACGAAGGTCGCGGAGGGCGACGTCATCACCATCGACGGCTTCGACGGCACGGTCTACCTGGGCGACCTGCCCCTGGAGGAGTCCCGGCTGGAGAAGGCCCGCTCCGGCGACGAGGAGGCGCGCCAGGAGAGGATCTGGAAGGCGTTCGACCGGCTGATGTCGCACGCCGATTCCGGCCGCCGGCTGCGGGTTCGGGCCAACGCAGACACGCCGGACCAGTCCCGGAACGCACGCGAGCGCGGCGCGGAGGGCATCGGGCTGTGCCGGACCGAGCACATGTTCCTGGGAGAGGAGCGCGTGGCGGCGGTCCGCAAGATGATCTTCGCCTCCACGCGCAACGACGAGCAGGAGGCCTACGAGGCGCTGCTGCCGCTCCAGCGCGAGGACTTCGTCGGGATCTTCCGGGCCATGGACGGCCTGCCGGTGACGGTCCGCCTGCTGGACCCGCCGCTGCACGAGTTCCTGCCCAACCACGTCGACCTGGCCACGGCGGTCGCGGTGGCCGACGCGACGGGGCAGAGCGAGGTGAAGCTCCGGGACGAGACGCTGTCGCTGGACGAGGCCAAGGAGCTGCTGTCGAAGGTCGAGGAGCTCCACGAGGCCAACCCCATGCTGGGCCTTCGCGGCGTCCGGCTGGGGATCGTGAAGCCCGGCCTGTACGCCATGCAGGTCCGGGCCATCGTGGAGGCCGCCTGCCGCGCGAAGAAAGAAGGGGGCGACCCCATGGTCGAGATCATGATCCCGCTGGTGGCGACCCGGGAGGAGCTCCGCCAGATGCGCGAGGAGCTCGAGCCGGTCGCTCGGGAGGTGCTGGATCGCGAGGGCGTCTCGCTGTCGCACCTCGAGTGGGGGACCATGATCGAGCTCCCCCGGGCAACGGTGACCGCGGGCGAGATCGCCGAGGTGGCCGAGTTCTTCTCGTTCGGTACGAACGACCTCACGCAGACCGCGTTCGGGTTCTCGAGGGACGACATCGGGAAGTTCCTGGGGATGTACGAGGAGCGCAAGCTGGTCCCGGCGAACCCGTTCGTGACCATCGACCGGCCGGGAGTGGGCAGGCTGATGCAGATCGCCGTCGAGGAGGGCCGGAAAGGGAACTCCTCGCTGCACCTGGGGATCTGCGGCGAGCACGGGGGCGACCCCGCCAGCGTGGTGTTCTGCCACGAGATCGGGCTGGACTACGTGTCGTGCTCCCCGTTCCGGGTGGAGACGGCCCGGCTGGCGGCCGGGCAGGCCGCCGTGGGAACCGCCGAGTCCGCGTCGAAGTAGGCCGGGACCGATAGCGGGACCAGCCCGTCCCGGCTAGGGAGAATCCGCCGGCCACCCCTCGGATTTCCTCCCAACGGGGGATTCGAACGCGCGTTCGTTTCCTCTATCCTCGGGGCAATCCATCTCCCCCTCCAGACCAAGGAGGTGGAACGTGCATGTGAGGTTCGGCCGTAAGGGCGGTCGTTTCCTCCCCCTGGGGGTGGCGGTGCTGCTGGCTCTCCCGGCGCTGACGGGCTGGCACTACGCCAAGCAAGGCTGGCGAGACCATCACATCGGGTACCCGCCGGTGCCGTCGGGCTACACCCAGATCGTCAACACGTTCGGGCAGCCCTGCAACAGCAACGCGCACGCGGTGTGGATGGCCGTGACCCTGGCCGACACGGGTGTCACCAAGACGGTGTGGTTCCACAAGAAGCTGGGCGGCATGGCCACCGAGATGCTGTCCGGGAAGGGCGGCTCGTCGACCAACCTGGACAACGACGTCTTCGGCCACATCAAGAACAACCACCTGACCCAGTACGTGAAGACGGACGTGGGGAGCTATGCCTGCCGGACCATGAGCGGATCGAGCGCGTGGAGCACCCACGCGTGGGGCATCGCCATCGACGTCTCGTGGCAGTACGAGCCCAATCACCAGTGCTACTCGACGACCAACTACAACTTCTCCTCGATCTTCCAGTCGCACGGGTGGACCTGGGGCCTGGCCTGGTGTGACCCCATGCACTTCCAATACGCGACCAACTACTAGGGCAAGGAGGGAGCCATGCGACGCGCAATCGCGATTGGGATCGGCCTGGTGCTGGGGGCGGCGGTCGGCGTGGCGGTGCTGGCCGTGGCCGGCCATGGCGCCGCTGGAGGCCAGACCGAGCCGCCGGCCTTCTACGACCCCTCCGTGCCGAGGATTCCCGAGGACAGCGGCACCGGAGAGCAACTCCTGCTCGTGGTGGGCGGAGGATTCGCGACCCAGCAGGAGGCCGAGTCCGCCGACGCCCAGCTCTCGTTCGGTGACATCCAGGGCTACTACGTCGTCCCCGCCAGTGCCTACCTCGGCCTGTCGGCGAGCCTGCCGAGCGGCGCCTCCTACGTCCTCGCGTCGGCCTTTCGGACCCGAGCGGGCGCCGAGGAGTTCGCTGCCCTGGCCGGATCGGCCGGCGCTCCGGCACGCATCGTCGGGCCGGTGACGTCGCTGGGTGGGCCCTACGCCGGGTTGGGACAGGAAGCCGACCCGAGTGGCCAGGGACCGCTCCTGCACGCACTGTCGCCCGAGGAGCAGGCTGCGCTCCAGTGACGTCCTCGCCGGCGCTCGGGGTCCTGGTGGTGGTGGTGGTCGGGTTCGGCCTGATCGCATCGGGATGTGGTGGCGGCGCCGGGCCGGAGCCCACGGCGCCTGGCCGGACTGCCGGGACCGGGGTTCCGGTATGCGAGCCCGAGTTCCGGCCGCCGCCCGGATTCGCGGCCCGGGGAACCTTCACTGTGCGGGAGTCGGATCACGTGGGGAAGCGGATCTCGTACACCGACGGGCGCGGCCGGATCCTGGTGTTCGCCTCCGGCATCACCGGGGAGTTCGGTGAGGGCGAGCCCGTCGCCGGTACCGTCTCGGTCACCAGCGGGGAGCGCGCGCGGCTGCTGGGACGCGGCTCCGCGTGGTTCCTGTTGTGGTCCGGCCCGGCTCCCTGCGTGAACCGGGCCGTGGTGGGCAGGGGTCTCGATCGGACCGGGTTCCTGCGACTGCTGGAACGATCGGGGGTGGTCGCCCCGAGGACCTGAGCCGCGACCTCACCGGGCCGGTCAGCGTTCGCCGGTCGGCATTCCATCGACCGTTTCACGCATGCGGGTCAGGCACCTCCCCCGCCGACCCGGCGAAGGGAGGAGCCAGATGCGCGCGTTCGTCGTGGCCGCCGTCACCGCGGTGGCGTTGATCTCGGGCCCGGTGTGGGCCCTGTCGCCCGTCACGTTCGAGGCGAGCCCCAATCCCGCCATCATCGGACAGCGAGTGGCGTTCACGGTTTCGGTGCAGGGCACCGGGGCAGCCCGGGAGCAGATCTGGGTGGCGGCCAGAGCCCTGGACAAGCCGACCCTGGGTGATCTACCGGCGGGGTCATGGTCCTACGAGTGCTGCCCCGCCGAGACCGGGTACGGCCCGGCCTGGCACTACCGGTCCTTCTCGACGGTCTTCCCGGGCACGCACTCGTTCGATGCAGTCGCCCGTCAGCCGGGTGTGTACTCGAACACCGCCGCGTTCGGTCCCTATCGAGCCTCGCTCTCGCTCCGGATCCTGTGAGGGTGAGCGTCTCGAGCGTGTGGGTCATGGTGCGGTACCGGAGGAGGGTCGTGGCGGAGTCGGCTGCTAGATTGCCGAAGCGTGGGCTTCCTTCGTCGCCACCCGGTCATCACGGCGCTCGGGGTGCTGCTGGTCCTGGTCCTGGGGGTGCTGTTCGCGACCGCTGTGGCCGTGTGGCAGGCGGCGCACACCGACGACGCCCGCAGGATCGACCACGCCGACGTGATCCTGGTGCTGGGGGCGGCGCAGTACTCGGGGCGTCCCTCACCCGTGTTCGCGGGGCGGCTGGAGCAGGCCAAGCTCCTGTTCGAGCAGGGCCGGGCCGGAGCCATCGTGGTGCTGGGCGGCAAGCGGCCCGGCGACATCACCACCGAGGCCCAGGCCGGCCGCGACTACCTGGTCGCGGAGGGTCTTCCCTCGGCGGATGTGTTCGCGGAACCCAGGGGGAACACCACCTTCGAGAGCCTGGAGGCCGCGGCGGGGTTCATGCGAGGGATGGACCTGCATTCGGCGTTCCTCGTGTCCGACCCGTGGCACAACCTCCGGATCAAGCGAATGGCCGGCGACCTGGGGATCCAGGCGTACGCGTCCGCCACGTGGCACTCGGCCGCGCGGAGCACCGCCACCCGCCTGGCCGGGTACGTCCGGGAGACGTTCGCATACCTGTACTACCGCGTGTTCGGTCGTTGAGGACGTTGAAGCGGCCGGATGGCGTGGCACCGCAGCGGGCTCACGTGACGACGAGCGTGCCCTTCATGCCGAGGCTCACGTGGAACCGGCAGAAGAACGTGTACGTCCCCGGCGGGAGGTCGATCTTCACCTGGGAGGTCTGCCCGTGATCGTTCACCACGTTGATGTTCGAGCCCTTGATGGTGAAGGTGTGGGGGGTCGTCCCGTTCAGGTTCTGAACGGTGATCGTGGAACCGCTCTTGACCTTGATCTTGGTCGGGTCGAACTGGAAGTTGTTCTGCGTGACGGAGAGCGCGCTCGTCCCGGTCGCGCCGGTGGCACCGGACGTCCCGGTGGCGCCCGAGGTGCCGGTGGGACCGGTGCCACCTCCACCGGCCGGCCCCCCCGGTGTGGTGGCCAGGCCACCGGGCGCGGCCGGAGAGGCCGTGGTCGTGCCACCGCCCCCACACGCAGTGCCCGCGAGCATCAGGGCCATGGCGCCTCCCACGGTGGCCCGTCTCCACCCAGCCGTCATCGCAGCTCCTTTCGCTCGTCCGGACCGACGCATGTACTTCGGCCCGGGGCGCGGAGTCGGTCCCGTCACCGGCGGTGTCGCGCGTCTCGGATGCTAGTGTGACCGGCGTGCCCACCCCGCGCGAGCGGATCGAGGACGTGGAGCGGGCGACCCTGTCCGCGCGAGCGACGCTGTCCTCCGCCACCAAGGGCCGGGAGCGCCCCGAGGAACCGCACGCCATGCGGACGGCGTTCCAGCGCGACCGGGACCGGATCGTCCACTCCAAGGCGTTCCGCCGCCTCAAGCACAAGACCCAGGTGTTCCTGGCGCCGGAGGGCGACCACTACCGGGTCCGGCTCACCCACACCCTCGAGGTCGCCCAGATCGCCCGGACCGCGGCCCGGGCCCTCCAGCTGAACGAGGACCTCACCGAGGCCATCGCGCTCGGCCACGACCTCGGCCACACCCCGTTCGGCCACCTCGGCGAGGAGGCCCTGTCCCCGTTCCTGGGCCGGCCCTTCCGCCACAACGAGCAGAGCCTCCGGGTGATCGACTACCTCGAGAAGGACGGCCGGGGGCTGAACCTGACCTGGGAGGTCCGCGACGGCATCGTGAACCACACCTGGTCCATGCCCCAGCCCTCCACGCTGGAGGCCCAGATCGTCCGCTTCGCCGATCGGATCGCCTACGTCAACCACGACATCGACGACGCCATCCGCGCGGGCGTGCTCGACCCCGGCGAGCTTCCGCCCGGCCCCGTCGCCGTGCTGGGCCGGACCCACGGCGACCGCATCGACACGCTGGTGACCGACCTCGTGAACTCCAGCGAGGACCAGGCGGAGGTCGGGCTCTCGGACGCCACCGCGCTGGCCCTCGATGAGCTCCGCGACTTCCTGTTCGGGCACGTCTACCTTCGGGACGACGCTCGCATCGAGCAAGAGAAGGCCATCGCGCTGGTGCGCACCCTGTTCGCGCACTTCCTGGACCACCCCGAACAGGTCCCGCCGGAGTACGATCACGCTCCGGGAGACACGCCGACCCGCGTGGCCGACTACATCGCCGGCATGACGGACCGGTACGCTCTACGGATCTACGAACAGCTCTTCCTTCCCCAGGGCTGGCTGCTGTAACGGCCCCTGCTCCGCGAAGTCGAAGTCGGAGTCGGACGAGGACGAGGACGTGGCGGGAAGGATCAGGCAGGACGACATCGAGGCGGTCCGGGACCGGACCGACATCGTCAAGGTCGTCTCCCAGTACCTGACGCTCCGGAAGGCCGGGCACGACTCGCTGGTCGGGCTGTGCCCCTTCCACACCGAGAAGACGCCCTCGTTCTCGGTGTCGCCCACCAAGCAGGTCTACTACTGCTTCGGTTGCCAGGCCGGCGGCGACGCGGTGCGGTTCCTGCGCGACGTCGAGAACCTCACCTTCGCCGAGGTCATCGAGCGCCTGGCCCGCGACGCCGGGATCACCCTGCGCTACGAGGCCGAGTCGCCGGGCGAGCGCCGCGCCCAGTCCAGGCGCCAGTCGCTGCACCGGGCAAACGCGGAGGCCTCCGAGCTGTACCACCGCACGCTCCTGGACGGCCCCGAGGCGTCGGAGGCCCGCGCGTACCTTGCCGGCCGGGGGTTCGACCAGGAGGCGGTGGTCCAGTTCCAGATCGGCTACGCGCCCGGCTATCCGGACTTCCTGCTGCGGCGGCTGTCGCCGCGGTTCGGCTCGGACACGCTGGTCGAGGCGGGGCTGGCCCTGAAGGACGGGTCCGGCGCGGTGCGAGACCGGTTCCGGGGCCGGATCACGTTCCCCGTCCACGACCTGTCCGGGCAGGCCGTGGGGATCGGGGCCCGCCTGGTGGCGAGCGTCGAGGGCCAGCCCAAGTACCTGAACTCGCCCGAGACGCCCGTCTACCGCAAGGGCAAGGTCCTGTACAACCTGAACCGGGCCAAGGCCGCCGTGACCAGATCGGGCCAGGCCGTCGTGGTCGAGGGGTACACGGACGTGATCGCGCTGGCCCGGGCGGGGGTGGAGACGGCGGTGGCCACGTGCGGCACCGCGCTCGGCGAGGAACACTTCCATCTGCTGTCGCGGTTCGCCCAGCGCGTGGTGCTGGCGTTCGACTCCGACGAGGCCGGCGCCCGGGCCGCCATGCGCGCCTACCAGTTCCATGAGACCTATCCGCTGGAGACCCGGGTCCTGGTGCTGCCGGAGGGCCTCGACCCGGCCGACTTCGTGCGAACGAAGGGCGGGGAGGCGTTCCTGGAGCTGGCCGGGGACGCCATCCCCCTGGTCGAGTACATGCTGGACCGGAGCCTGTCGGGCCACGACCTCCGTTCGGTGGAGGGCCGGGCCCGGGGCGTCCGGGCGGGCCTGCCATTCGTGGCCGGCCTGACGGACCCCGTCCGGCGGGAGGAGTACGCCCACCTCCTGGCCGACCGGGCCGGGGTCAGCTCGTCGGCGGTCATGCTCGAGCTGAAGCAGTCGGACGGCGGGCGGGCCGATGCCGGCCCCATGGCCGGACCCGGCGCCGCGACCCGAACGGACCCGGACGCGCCGGCCGCGGCCCGCGTCTCGCCGCAGGACCGGGTGGAGCGCCAGATGCTCCGGATGCTGGCCCAGAGCGAGGAGGTCTTCGAGGCCGTCGCGGGCGAAGTCTCCGATGAACACTTCGAGCGGGCCCAGCACCGCCGCCTGTTCGAGCTCCTGGTCAAGGGCCGCGGCGACGTGCGGTCGCTGGTGGCGGAGCTCGACGACGAGCGCCTGTCGGCGGCCCTCGCCGCGCTCGCCACCGGTCCGGTGGAGGGCGAGCTCACCGCGTCGCATGCGCGACGGCTGGCCCTGGGCCTCCAGGAGAACCTGCTGAAGCGGCGCATCGCCGAGATCCGCACGCGGCTCCAGCGCCTCAACCCGCTCACCAGCCCGGAGTACGAGGCGTTGTTCGAGGAGCTCATCGCCCGGGAAGAGGAGCGGCGCAAGGTCCACGACCAGGCCGAGGGGGCCTGACCCCGAACCTCCCGCCCAAAGGGGTCGTTCGCGTTCTCGTTTCGTACACTCTGGACACCCCAGCCCCCGCACACGAGGAACAGCCAGATGAGCGAAGTGGCCACAGACCTCGGTCTGGAGGAAGCCAAGGAAGCGATCGCGGCTCGCGGCCGTGAGCGTGGCTTCGTCACCTCAGAGGACCTATTGGAAGGTCTGCCGGTCGACGACCTGACGCCCGAGCAGGTCGAGGACTTCCTGACCCAGGTCGAGGAGCACCTTCGCAGCGAGGGCATCGAGGTCATCGAGGTCCCCGGCGACGACCTGACTGAGGACCTGAAGGCGGTGGTGAGAGAGGACGACGTCCTCAAGGCCCCCACCAACGACCCCGTCCGCATGTACCTCAAGGAGATCGGCAAGGTCCCGCTGCTGAATGCCGCTCAGGAGGTCGATCTGGCCAGGCGGATCGAGGCGGGGGAGTTCTCCACCGAGCTGCTCCCGGTGTTCGACAACGGGTCCAAGGTCGACCAGAAGAGGCTCCGCCGGGTGGTGGAGGCCGTGGTCGACATCCGGGAGCACCAGGAGGAGAAGTTCGGCAAGGTGGAGGGGATCGGGCGGGAGCGGGTCATCCGCACCTGGCGGTCCCGCAACCGCGAGCAGCTGGTGGACTTCCTCCGGAAGGTGGAGCGGGACGGCCAGCTCGCCAAGAAGAAGCTCATCGAGGCGAACCTCCGGCTGGTGGTCTCCATCGCCAAGCGCTACGTGGGACGGGGAATGCTGTTCCTGGACCTGATCCAGGAGGGCAACCTCGGCCTGATCCGGGCGGTCGAGAAGTTCGACTACTCGAAGGGCTACAAGTTCTCCACCTACGCCACGTGGTGGATCCGCCAGGCCATCACCCGAGCCATCGCCGACCAGGCCCGCACCATCCGGATCCCCGTGCACATGGTGGAGACCATCAACAAGCTGGTGCGGGTGCAGCGCCAGCTGTTGCAGGACCTCGGCCGCGAGCCCCTGCCCGAGGAGATCGGCAAGCAGATGGGGATTCCGGCGGACAAGGTCCGGGAGATCCTGAAGGTGTCCCAGGAGCCCGTGTCGCTGGAGACGCCCATCGGTGAGGAGGAGGACTCCCACCTCGGCGACTTCATCGAGGACTCCGACGCCGTGGTGCCGATCGACGCCGCCTCGTTCATCCTGCTCCAGGAACAGCTGGAGTCGGTGCTGCACACGCTGTCCGAGCGGGAGAAGAAGGTCATCCAGCTGCGGTTCGGACTGCTGGACGGCCATCCCCGGACCCTGGAGGAAGTGGGCCGGGAGTTCGGGGTGACCCGGGAGCGGATCCGGCAGATCGAGTCGAAGACGCTGTCGAAGCTCCGCCACCCCAGCCGGTCGCAGAAGCTCCGCGACTACCTGGAGTAGGCCGGCCGCGGAACCGCAGGAACCGCGGAACCGCGGGTCCGCACGGTCTACGCGGACGGACCCCTCGCCCCGAACGAGCCCTCCGCCATGAACTGCCCGTCCTCCTCATCGGAGCCCAGCCGCCCTCGGACGCTGGATCCGACTCGCTGGACGCCGTGCTGGACCATCCCCAGGCCCTTGCGGCCCGCGGTCTCGGCGATCTCCTTGCCGCGCCCGGCGGCCTGCTGCACGGCGGGATTCCCGCTCACGCGCCTCCACCACGTCACGATCTGCTGGTAGCGCTCCCGCCCGGCGCGGGCCCCCAGCACGTAGCCGACCCCGAATCCCACGATCAGCCCTCGCCTGAATCCAGCCATGACCGGTCCCTCCTCGCGTCGTCTCATGAAGTCTCATTGCCGCCAGGGGGTCGTGGCAAACCAGGCGGTCCGCGTGCCGGCGAAACGGCGGCCTCAGGAGACCCGGACGGCGGCGGGCGGGGAGTAGCCGCCCGCCTTCCCGTTGGCGGTGTTGCGGACCCGGGCCCGGAACCGGTACGTCCCGGCACCGGCATCGGGAGTGAACGGCCCGCCGGTGGCGGTCTGTCCGGTCAGCCAGCTCGTCCACGTCGTCGACCCCGGGCGCATCACCTGCACGTCGGACGCGAACCCTGCCGGGAGCGCGGCGGAGGCCCATGTCACGGCGAATGCGGTGCTCGTGGTTCCCTTGGCGGGAGACACGACGATGGGGACCTTCACCGATCCGGAGAAGTGGCTCACCGAGTCCCGGTACGGGTAGGTCCCCGCTCCCAGGAACGTGAACGAGAACGAGCCGCCTGCGGTGTGCGTTCCCGAGTCGAACAGGCCCATGCCGGTCGGATCGGTCACGCTGTGCGGGCCCGAGCCGGTGAAGTTCCACAGGACCGCCTGGCCCTGCTTCACCGTGACCGGCGTCGGCGTGAACGCGGCGTCCGAGACGGTGACGGTGGCGCCGGGGACGGGCCCGGCGGCCGCCTGCCCCGAGTTGGGGTCTACCTCGAGCGAGGAGGCGTCCACGGCCTCGAAGTCGGACGCGGGGATGGTCTTCAGCTCGTCGAGCATCGCCGTGGGCCATCCGTGCTCCGCCGTTCCCTGGAAGAACCACGACGACCCGTTGTCCGCCAGGATCAGGCCGTAGGTCTTCATGGCCTGGAGGATGGCCTGGGTGTCCGGCCGGAACCCCGAGATGTCCACGTTCGCCTTCAGGCGGAACCGCGCGCCCATGGGCGGGAGGTTGGGGTCGCTCCGGCATCCTGCCTGGTGGCGGGCCGGCCAGACGTAGCTGGTGTCCGTGCAGGACGCCGTCACGCGGATGGCGTGGTCGACCAGACCGGCGTTCACCTCGTCCAGGCGGACCAGCCCGGCGAAGATGGGAAGCCCGGCCGCGTCCGCCGACGTCCACCCCGCCGGCCGCAGGGCGTCGGAGGCGAGGTTCCAGATGGCGCCGGAGCCGGCCGTCGACCCCGACGACTTGTACGTGGCGTCGAACAGCTCGTACAGCGTGCAGCTGTCCTTGTCCACCATGATCGCGTGCCGGTCGGAGCCGGCCTCGATGGTGATGTCCGGGCCGAACGGATACGGGCCGGGGTCGCTCTCGCTCGCGTACAGGAACTTGACGGAGACCTTCTGGTGGGTGCCGTCGACCACGTTGTAGGGAATCCCGTACGGCGGTCCCGTGTCCGTGTCGTCGGAGGGACCGAAGTCGGGATGGATGTGGACCGACCCGCCGCCCATCGAATCGATCCACGCCGACGAGTGCGCGTCGACCGGAAGCTTGGAGATGTCGGCGTGCCAGATGCTGTCCGAGGGGAACACGGAGCAGGTGGTCCCGGGCGGCGGGGTGTCCGGCCGTTCTGGCGTGCCGACGGGCGCCGGGGCGGGCGGGGCCATGGCCAGGCAGCCGGTCAGCACGGCGAGGAGCGAGACGCAAAGGACGGGCCGGCGCATCGAGGTGAAAGGTATCGGCATTCGGGCTGGTCCGCCTTGAAGGCGGGGGCGCGGGAGCCCGCTGCTACACTGACGAGCCGGCCCATTCCGGGGTAGCTCAACCGGCAGAGCGGCGGCCTGTTAAGCCGAAGGTTGCGAGTTCGAGTCTCGCCCCCGGAGCCCTGTGGCACCACCAGGACGATCGCCCTGCCGTGGGCGACGGAAGGAGTGATCCCCATGCCGACCGCCACGTTCGTCACGTCCCTGGGCACGTTCAAGGCCCGCCTGATGCCCGACCACGCCCCCAAGACCGTCGCCAACTTCGTCGAGCTGGCCACGGGCGCTCGCGAGTGGACCGATCCGCGGGACCGGCAGCGCATGGGCGACCGCCTGTACGACGGCACGGTGTTCCACCGCGTCATCTCCGGCTTCATGATCCAGGGCGGGGACCCCGCCGGGACGGGGACCGGGGGGCCCGGCTACAACTTCGAGGACGAGGTCCCGCCGGGGGCGCCGTCGTTCGACCGCCCCGGCCTGCTGGCCATGGCGAACGCGGGTCCGAACACGAACGGGTCGCAGTTCTTCGTCACGGTCGGCGCCACCCCCTGGCTCACCGGCAAGCACACCATCTTCGGTGAGGTCACCGAGGGCTACGACGTCGTGCAGGCCATCGCGAGCACCGACACCGACTCCCGGGACCGGCCCGCCACGCCGGTGGTCCTGGAACGCGTCGAGATCGAGGAGTAACTGCCAGGAAGCGGGCGCCCGCGAGCCGAGCCCCGGCCGGCGGTACAGTGACACCCGCCCGGGGGCGGTAGCTCAGTTGGTCAGAGCAGCGGACTCATAATCCGCCGGTCGATGGTTCGAGTCCATCCCGCCCCACCGGAGAAATAGCAGGTCACGGGCACAGGCACGGCCGGAGAAGGTCTCGCTTATCTGGCAGCTCCAGCCTAATGACAGCCAAACTGACAGCCTATCCCTTCCGATCACCCCAGGAGATCCTGGACTCGGCCGGTCGCCTCCCTCTGAAGCTCTGATGCGACATGTGTGTAGACCTCCATCGTGAGCCTGATCTGACTGTGTCCGAGAATCTCCATGGCCACCCTCGGGTGTACACCCTGAGCTGCAAGCAGGGACCCGCACGTGTGGCGCAAGTCGTGGAACCTTCTTCTGTCGAGTCCCGCCTTCTTGCAGGTCTCGTGGAAGTGTCGCGTCAGATTCCTTGGTTCGAGAGGCGTACCGACCTCGCTCGGAAAGACGAGCCCATGATCCCGCCAGCCGTCGCCCCTTCTCAAGCGCTCCGCAGCTTGCCGAGTTCGATGCGCCTGCAAGGTGGCCACGAGAGCCGGAGGCAGAGCAATGGTGCGCGCGGCGTTCTTTGACTTCGGTGGTGTGTAGACAAGCCGCCCATTCAAACGTTGCAGCGACCGCCGGACACGAAGAGTGCCGGCGTCGAGGTCGATGTCTTCCCACGAGAGACCAAGTGCCTCCCCAGCCCGAAGCCCAACTGCTAACGCGACGGCATACAAGGCAGAAAGACGATGACCATCGACCGCCTTCAACAATTCCTTCGCTTCTTCGACCGTGAGCGGCCGGACCTCGAACCGGGGGACCGGCGGGGGCTTTACCAGCCCTGCGACGTTCCTACCGATGAGTCCGAGCTGCTCGGCCTTCTGAAGAGCCGACCGTAGGACGGCGTGTACGTATTGGACTCCCCTCGGTGAGAGTCCGGCTTGGTGGAGATCCTTGAGCAGGTGGTCGACGTGGACAGGGCCGAGGCGCGACAGCCGCACCCGCCCGATCGCATGTTGGATATGTCGGACCTTCTGCTTGTAGCTCACAGCAGTGGACTCACGAACGCGCAGGGCGACCTCTTCCGTCAACCACCAATCCAGGTAAGCGCCCAGTGTCCGTCTCTCATCGAGGACGAGTCTCCCTTCGGCAGCGGCCTGCTGGGCGAGCCGGAGCTTGTGGGCGACCTCCGCCCGGGTTCTTCCATACACCGCCTTTCGGTGTCGGCGGCCGGCGTCCCATCCGAGATCGAGTTGGGCACACCAGCGACCATCCGTCCTCCTGAAAATGGATCCTTCACCCTGCCCTCGCCTACTCACGGACCTCTTCCCCCCTTCCGAAGCTCATTGACACCGATTCAAGCGAGAAACCCCTAGACGAATGGCACCGAGACGGGAAGGTCGATCTCTCACGTGTTACTCCGCGTGCTCGCTGTCGGACTGGGCTCTGCCCTTCTCCCACGGTCCTTCTCCCGAAACCGCCTAGACGCTGCCCGTCGCGAGGCCCTTCTCTCACCGCAGCTAGGCCTGTTGCAGTAATTCTTGCGGTCCTTCCTCGGCCGGGCCGGCGGGATATAAACGCGGCGGCAGGCGTCGCAAATAGCCAACCCATCTACCCTGGCGACCGCGAGGATCGCATTCATGATGATTCCCCCGAACAGTGAGTTCGGCCGCATGCTGAGCTCCGGGGACCCTTCGGCCCACCAGAAGTAGGGGCGGAGGCCAGCCATTTGTACCCACCCGTCAAGAATCATTGACAAGTTTGCCCTCACGAATGCCAGGCTGCTCTTCGTCACGGGCTGGCCCTCCCACGGATCGTCTCCAAACAGCGTCCGCCAGTCATCTGGGTCCCCATGAGTAGCGTTGCCGAGACCCGAGGCCTGGAGCCGAGATGCGATCTTCAAGACGCTTGTGATGCGCCGCGCAATGTCGCGCCACCTGTCCGATGACTCACGCGGACGCTCGAGGTTCTGACCCCAAGGATGACACGTGGATCCCATTGCCCGCCCGGAGTTCACTGCCGGAATCCGGCTCACTCCAAGGGCTTGGATGGCGAGGCCCGGAACAGACGCTCCCGCGAAGGAATGGGTGTAGGGAAGACTGTGTCGGCAGAGCCCTAAGACGCCTCGTCTTGAGGCGAACGCCCGGATCTGTTCGGTTGACCCGTCGGCAAGGGCTAGGAATTCATCCATCCACGGCCCATCGAGGTCAGCGACCGCAATCTGGAAAGCCTTGGTCACGTCAATGGGTGGTGGGGGTTGCCAGAAGAGACTCCGCCCTACGGTCTTGACCGTCTCCGGGATCGGCCAAGGCTGAAGTTCCACCGGGCGCTCGAGCCCTGCGCCGAAGGGCCCCGTGAACCCCGATAGGTCCCACGTTTGGGCGAGCTCACTCCGCACGTTCGTAATTCATAGATAATACTTCAAGCTGTTCTCCTAGTGCTGGTACCGGTCCATCCTGTCCGTGTGGACGGGTTGAGCGAGTCAGGCACCGGTTCACCTCACCGCCTGCTGCTTCGAGTGCCCGAAGCAGCGATCGCACTCGGCATTTCACGGTCCTTCGCCTACGAGCTGATCGCGAGAGGCGAGATCGAGTCCGTGCGTATCGGGAAGGCGAGGCGAGTTCCCGTCACGTCTCTCCGCGAATACGTCGCCCGCCTTCAGCAGGGGGAGATCTGATGCTCGGCAGGCAGAGAGGACGCTATCGCCTACACGACGGAGTTCAACCGGAAGACCTCGATACACAGGGGGCGGAAGTCGGAACGCCCTGGTCAGCCACGTACTATCCCGACGCCGGCGAGGCCACGGCGGTGAGGGCCACGTCCTCCTCCTGGCCCGCCTCCTCCTCGTCTCGGGGGAGTCCCCCTTCCGATCTGCCCGAGGACCATGGAGACCACCACCGACGGTGGGCCCGCCGTGCCCGGAAAAGAATCCGTCTGGTCGCCGCCGCCAACGGCTTGGTCGACATGATCACCTTGACGTTCCGCGACGAGCGCTTCGACTGGGGCGCCGTGGTGCGGGAGGTCGGGGAGTTCTTCGACCGCCTCAGCTACACCCTTCGGCGCCAAGGCATCCTGAGGCCCGAGGAGCGGCTGTGTTACGTGTGGGTCCTCGAACTCCATCCAGGCGGTCACGGGCTCCATGTTCATGCGCTCCTCGACCGCTCCATTCCCCATGCCCTCCTGTCCAAGGGGTGGGGCTACGGCATGGTGGACGTCCGCCGGTGGAGGCGTTACGGGTCAAGACGGGAGAACGCTCGCGCGGCCGCCAGCTACGTGACGAAGCAGTTCGTGTCCGACAAGGACTGGCTCAGGGAGCGCGGCATCGTGGTGTCGGACGGCGCCCACCGCTATGGGACGGCGAAGGGGTTCCTGCCCAGGGTCGTTCGCATGGTGCACCAGGCGCTCCACCAGGCCTGGGACTGGTTCATGGGACTAGCCCACGGCGAGGTGCCGCTGCACGAGCTCTCGTCCGCCGACATCGCGGACTGGCGGGGTCCGCCCTGGCTCTGGATGCAGTGGCTATGAGCTGCTGGGTGGAGTCGACGGCTCGGCCGGCACCTGGGAAGCCAGCCCACGTTGGTTCTTTCGAGCGGGAGGAGGCGAGGTGGAAGGCGTGACCATGGGGGAGCCCCCCGTGGGCGCCCGTGAGGGACTCCCCGAGACAGACGCTGCGACCGATGCCGGCGCGCGCCGGGAGAGGGCCCTGAGGAAGGTCGGGGCTGGCGCGGACCCAGCCTGGCTCGACGAGGTGTCGGCGTTCACGGAAACCACCAGTTGAAAGGGCTCGCGTTCAAGTTATCCACCAGTCCCGCGTTCACGTAATCCCGCAGTTCTGAGGCGGGAGGTCCACCACCTGGGCTCCTTGTCAACGTA
>JALYLZ010000172.1 GCA_030774015.1 Actinomycetota bacterium
CATCTGGCTCGAGGTCATCGCCTCGGCCGGCCGGTTCGACCCCCGCCGCGGCCGAGCGGTGCCCTGGCTCCTGGGCGTGGCCGCGAACGTGACCGCGTCCGACGCCCGGCGGCGGGCCCGCGAGCGGGAAGCGGCGGCTCGACTGTCGGGGCGGCGCGTGCTGGACGAGGACGACGTGGCCCGCCTGGAGCGCGCCATCGACGCCGCAGCCATCGCGCCGGAGGCCCGGAGCGCGATCGCCGGCCTTCCTCCGGGAGAGCGGGCCATGGTCGAACTGGTGGCGTTGGAAGGCCTGACACCGGACGAGGCCGCTCGCGCCCTGGGCGTTCGTCCGGCCGCGGCCCGGATGCGGCTGGCCCGGGCCCGCCGGAAGCTTCGCGAAGAGCTCGGTGATCCATCGGACAGGGCGGTTGCGCTGCGCCGCACGGAGAAGGTGATCCCATGACCGGCTCGGATGTCATGCACAGGGAGCTCGGGGGCTTCGAGGCTCGGCTCCTTCCGGTGCTGCTGGAAGCGGTCGAAGATCGGGCGTCCTCGGCTGCGGGGGGTGCTTCCTCACCCGGGCGCGGCCCGCGCGTGCGGCGCAGGATCGTCGTTCGGGCCGCGACCCTCGCCGTGGCGGCCGTCGTCGGGGCCGTGGTAGCGGCGAACACGCTGGCGGCGGGCGCGGACACGGTGCAGGTCCGAGCGACGGATGCCATTCGGGATCCGGTTTCCGTCGAGCAACAGCTGCGGGAGCAGGGCGTCGACGCGACCATCCTGGTGGTGCCGGTCCCGGCCGACGTGGCGGGGACCTGGTGGGACCTCTACTTCGCGCCCCGAACCAACGTGGATCCCGAGGAGTGGTCCAGGCTGCTGGCCCAGGTCGGGGAGGGGATCGACCCGGGGCTTCCGCCCGATGTCTACGACCAGATCCTGGACCGCGGCCGGAACGTGTATCACCATGAGGTCCTCGACATCCCGAAGGACGTCCACGGGCCCCTGACGCTGATCGCGGGCCGGGCGCAGCGTCCCGGCGAGTCGCTCACGGGACTGGGCGGCGAGCTCTCGCCGGCGGGCGCGTTCTGGTGCATGGGGCTTGAGCGCTTGGACCCGTCGGACGCCGGCCGCGCCATCCAGGGCCTCGGGTATGGCGTGCGCTTCTACTACAACCCGCAGCCGTTGGCGCCCGTGGGCGTGGATCCCGCGGGGGATGGGTACGTGGACTCACCTCCGCCCGGATCGGCCATCACCGACGCATGGTTCGCGACGCCCACCGAGGTGGTGGTCGACCTCGTCCCCGCCGACCAGGCCGACGCCGTCCGCGCCGAGACGGGCACGCCCACGCCGGGCTCGACGCCGCCGCCCTGGGGCCCCGACTGCAAGGGAACCTGACCGGGCTGGCGGCGCACCGCCGTTCGGACGGACGCAGTTCCTTGAGCTCGTTCCCCGCCTTTCGAGGAACGGGGCGAGGCTCAAGCACGCGCAGGAAGAAGGTCGAGCGCTGCCCCCTCGCTGGTCCGGAGCACCGAGAAGTGCCGCCGGTCCAAGGTCGCCACCTTGGGCTCACCGAGGGCCTCGCAGGTGACGAACACGGCAGCGTCGACGAACCCGAGCGGGAAGTCGCTGTATTTCGCCTGGAGCCTGGCCGCGCGCAAGACGAGTGTCGGCGTCAAGGCGAACGCGTCGAACGCACCTTCCGCGATCTGCTCACAGAAACTCAGCCATGTCTCGACGGGCGCGGTCTTCCGAATCAAGAAATCAACCTCCACCAGCACCGGATCGGGAATGAGCAGATGCTCGGTCGCGGACTCCAGCAGCTGCTTGCAGGCGTGGTGAGCGGGATCGTCTCCGACGAGGGCCGCGATGAGGACCCCGGAGTCTAGGACGAGCGCCACGCTGCCGTCTCGTCTTCCACAGGAGCCTCTGGGTGGTCGCCGATCCATTCGGACCACGGCCGGCCATCCGGGGCAGTCCCGGCCGTGGGGACGAGGGGAAGCCGGGGCCGGAGGCGTTCCTGGTGAGGAGTCCGGTCGCCCCATGCCGTGAGGCCGAACGTGTTGGGGGCGACCCTCCGGAACGTCTGGGAGTGGCGCGGCAGCCTCGCGGCGAGCTGGTAGTTGATCTGGTCGGGCCTGGCTGCCCTGGATCGAGGATGCCGCCATCCCCGCGCCTTGATCCGCACACCGAGCTCCTGGACGTGCATCGGCCTCCCCTCTTCCTGAAGCACTCGCCTGGCCGCCTCGTGCAATGAAAGTCCCGCCAAGCTGGGGTCGTCCTTCGAGGTCCGAGCGCGGCGTTGTCCAGACGCCTCAGAGGGGTCGCGGGCCTCCCAGACCCCGAACGTGCGTCCGTACCCGAGTTCCCAGAGCGGATCGGCTCCGAAGAGGCGGCGGGCGCGGCCCTCGAGCCGGATGACCTCGGTCAACAGCCTGCCGGCCTGCGCGACACGCTCTTCTTCCTCAGCGGTCTTGGCGGAGGATGTCTCGATGAAGCTCTCCAGGGCTTCCCTGAGTTGCATCTTCAACTCCTTTACTATCTCAGAGTTGCAATAATCGTCCGACCGGGAGAGCGATGTCAACCCCTTTCCTGGGGCTCGGGTGCTCGACGAGGAAGCGTCCGGCCGGTACCATTCCGTCATGGAACCATCGGACGCCTGCCCTTCCCCGGGCGGGCGTTTCGCGTATCGGGGCATTTCGGACACGGCGAGAGCGAGGTAGAGAGGCCATGGAGATCGAGATCGGCACGGGCAAGACGGCCAGGCGGGCGTACGGGTTCGACGAGGTCGCGATCGTTCCGTCCCGGCGGACCAGGGACCCCGACGACGTCGACATCTCGTGGGAGATCGACGCCTACCAGTTCGACCTCCCCATGATGGCCTCGGCCATGGACGGGGTGGTCTCGCCGGCGACCGCCGTCCAGGTGGGGCGGCTGGGCGGGCTGGCCGTGCTGAACCTCGAGGGCCTGTGGACGCGCTACGAGGACCCCGAGCCGGTGCTCGAGGAGATCGCGTCGCTGTCCGACGACAAGGCCACCCGGCGGATGCAGGAGCTGTACCAGGAGCCCTTGAAGGCGGAGCTCATCGGCCGGCGGATCGCCGAGATCAAGGCCGGCGGGGTGGTCGCGGCGGCCTCGGTCACGCCGCAGCGGACCCGCCGATACGCGGACCTCCTGCTCCAGGCCGAGCTGGACATCCTGGTGATCCAGGGAACGGTGGTCTCCGCGGAGCACGTGTCCACCCGGTCCGAGCCGCTGAACCTGAAGGAGTTCATCGCCTCCTACGACCTTCCGGTGATCGTGGGCGGCTGCGCCTCGTTCTCCACGGCGCTGCACCTCATGCGGACCGGCGCGGTGGGCGTGCTGGTGGGGGTGGGGCCGGGCGCGGCGTGCACGACTCGGGGCGTGATCGGGGTGGGCGTTCCCCAGGCCACCGCCATCGCCGACGCCGCCGCCGCCCGGATGCAGCACATGCACGAGACCGGCCGGTACTGCCACGTCATCGCGGACGGCGGGATGCGCACCGGCGGCGACATCGCCAAGGCCATCGCCTGCGGGGCGGACGCCGTGATGATCGGCTCGCCGCTCACCCGGGCGTACGAGGCGCCGGGCCGGGGCTTCCACTGGGGCATGGCCACGTTCCACCCACAGCTGCCCCGCGGCGCCCGCGTGTCGACGCGTCAGGTGGCCTCGCTCGAGGAGATCCTGGTGGGCCCGGCGCATGAGAACGACGGCACGCTCAACCTGTTCGGGGCGCTTCGGATGTCCATGGCCACGACCGGCTACGCGAACGTGAAGGAGTTCCAGAAGGCGGAGCTGGTCATCGCGCCGGCCATCAAGTCCGAGGGGAAGACCTATCAGAAGGCCCAGGGCGTGGGGATGGCGTGACCGCGTGACCCCGCCCGCCCCGCGCCCCGTCCTGGTCCTCGACTTCGGGGCGCAGTACGCGCAGCTCATCGCCCGGCGGGTCCGGGAGTGCCACGTGTACTCCGAGATCGTGCCGTTCGACACCTCCCCGGCCGATCTGGCCGCCCGCCGTCCATCCGGGCTGATCCTGTCCGGAGGCCCTGCGTCGGTGTACGAGGACGGCGCGCCGGGCATCGACCCGGACGTGTTCCGGCTGGGTGTCCCGGTCCTGGGGATCTGCTACGGGCTCCAGCTCATGGCGAAATCGCTGGGCGGGGAGGTGGCAGCGACGGGGGCCCGCGAGTACGGCCGGACCGAGCTTCGGGTGGACTCGCCGGGCGTGCTGATCGCCGACCTCGCCGACCGGGAGACCGTGTGGATGAGCCACGGCGACGCGGTGACGCGCGCTCCGGACGGGTTCCGGGTCACCGCCCGCACCGACGCCACGCCGGTGGCCGCCATGGAGGACCCGGAACGCGGCATGTACGCGGTCCAGTTCCACCCCGAGGTGGCCCACACCCGCCGCGGCCTGGACGTGATGAAGCGGTTCCTCTACGACGGGTGCGGGCTGCTCCCCGAGTGGACGCCGGCCAACGTCATCGAGCGCGGTGTCGAGCGGATCCGCCAGCAGGTCGGCGACGCCGAGGTGCTGTGCGCGCTGTCGGGCGGTGTCGACTCCGCCGTGGCCGCGCTGCTGGTGTACAAGGCCCTCGGGGACCGTCTGACCTGCGTGTTCGTGGACACTGGGCTCCTGCGGGAGGGCGAGCCGGACCAGGTGGAGGACACGTTCGCCCGGCACTTCCGCGTCCCGCTGGTGCACGTGAAGGCGGCGGACCGGTTCCTGGAGAAGCTGGCCGGGGTGACCGACCCCGAGGACAAGCGTAAGCGGATCGGCGAGGAGTTCATCCGGGTGTTCGAGGAGGTCGCACGCGAGCACCGCGGCGCGCGGTTCCTGGTGCAGGGCACGCTGTACCCGGACGTGATCGAGAGCGGTTCGCGGACCGCGGCGCGGATCAAGAGCCATCACAACGTGGGGGGCCTGCCGGAGGTCATGGACCTCGAGCTGGTGGAGCCGCTTCGGGACCTGTTCAAGGACGAGGTCCGCAAGGTCGGCGAGGAGCTGGGCCTCCCTGAGGAGATCGTGTGGCGCCAGCCGTTCCCGGGCCCGGGGTTGGCCGTGCGGATCGTCGGCGAGATCACGGCGGAGCGGCTCTCGCTGGTCCGGGCCGCGGACGCCATCCTGCGGGAGGAGGTCCGCCGGGCCGGGCTCGACCGAGAGCTGTGGCAGTACTACGCGGCGCTGCTGGCCGGCGTGCGGAGCGTTGGCGTGATGGGCGACGGCCGGACCTACCAGCATCCCGTGGTGATCCGGGCCGTGACCAGCGAGGACGCCATGACCGCGGACTGGGCCCGGCTCCCCTACGACCTGCTCGAACGCGTGGCCAGTCGGGTCATCGCGGAGGTCCCTGGCGTCAACCGCGTCGTCTACGACGTCAGCAGCAAGCCCCCCGCCACCATCGAGTGGGAGTGACCGGGGGCCGCCTCCCGGTCGGAGGCGGCGGGGCGTGAGCAGCTGGGTCGACGTCGAGGCCGCCGAACCGGACTTCTCCTCGCGAGTTCGCTCCCTGTTCGACGCCCGCAAGCACAAGACCATCGCCACGCTGCGCCGGGACGGGTCGCCGCGCATCAGCGGCATCGAGGTCGAGTTCTCGGAGGGCGAGGTGTGGCTGGGGATGATGCCGGACTCCGTGAAGTCGCGAGACCTGCGACGGGACCCCCGCCTCGCGCTGCACAGCGCGTCGGAGGACCCACCGGAGGACGACCCCAGCCGGTGGCCGGGAGACGCGAAGATCTCCGGCGTCGCCGTGGAGGCGCCGAACCCGCAGGGCCCAGGTCCGCCTGCGAACCGGTTTCGGATCGACATCCGGGAGATCGTGCTGACTCGCGTGGGCGAGCCGGCCGACCACCTCGTCATCGAGTCGTGGCACCCCGACCGTGGCCTGGAGCGACGGCACCGCCGGTAGCGGCGAGCACGGTCTTCGCGCACGAAGGGCTCACCGGTCGGATCGTGGCCCCGCGTCCAACGACAGCACCTCGAAGGTCCGGGGGGCGACCCGCTCTTCGGCCCGGCACGTCAGGAAGACCGGATCGGCGGAACCCGGCCCGACACGAGCCGTGTGCACGGCGCCGTCGCCGTCCCGGAACGTAACCTGGACCGACCCGTCCGGGTGGCGGGAGGGCCGCGCCGGCAGGAGGTCCTCCACCCCTGCCAGCCCGAGGTGAGCGCGAAGGGCCTGTTCCGCGGTCTGGACGTCGACGGGCCACGAGCTCCGGCCGCGATACCGCGTGAGGTCCAGGCGCCCGCGTTCGTACGCCCGGGCGATGGCCGGCGCCTCGTCCGGCTCCACCCAGCCGAAATAGACGCCGTGGGGAAAGCAGACCACGTTCCCGGCGAACCGATCGCCGCCGATGTGCGAGCACTCCCACGTCCGGTCGGGGAACTCCCCGGCCAGGGCGCGGAACAGCGGCCGCCCGCGCTCGGCGCAGCACACGTCGTGGCGGCCGTTCGTGCACACCAGGAACAGCGGCCCGTCGAAGGGCTCGCCGAGACCTACGGGCTCCCCGGCATGGAGCGGCGCGAGGTCCAGGTCGAGCAGCGAGGCGGGATCGTCGATCACCCCGTGGAACAGGACCGGCGAGGTGCGCGTTCCGCCCGTGTGGGCCAGGAACACGTTCACGCCGTTCGGCCTCCGGTCCGGCCGGCGGATCAGGATCACCCGGATCTTCAGGGCGTGGGCCCGCTCGTGGAGCGCGCGAGCGACCGGTGCGGGCAGCCGGCTGTCGCAGAGGGCATCGATGCCCCACGCCCCCGGCTGCTCGAGCAAGAGCCAGTTCCTGACGTGTGAGGCTGTGCCGGCCAGCGGATCGTGACGCAGGCGGGCCTCCACCGAGCACCTGGGCCGGCCGGAGGCGACCGCCCGGCCGGGGTCAGCCAACGATCTCGAGCAGTCCCTCGCGGACCAGGCGTCGTACCAGCACCAGGCGGCTCTCCTCGTCCAGGTACGGCGTCAGGTCACGCACGGCCAGCCGGTCCGCGTCCGCGATGGCGCGCATGGCCGGCTCGGCCCACGCCGGCATCCGCAGCTCCCGGTCGCCGAGGTAGACCGCGAGTTGTTCGTCCTTCGCCTCGAGCACCAGCATCGACCCCGCCCGGCGGGCCACGATGGAATCGTCGGACAGGTTCGGCAGGGCCAGCAGTTGCTGGAGCTGCCCGGCCAGCAGGGGCTGGCGCTTCGTCAGGAACCGCCGGGACAGCCGGCCGGCGATCTCGTCGGCGTCGGCCTTCTCCACCCACCGGGAAAGGGCCTGGAGCCGATCCTCGACTGCCCGGCGGAAGCGCTCCCGGTCCTGGGTGAACCGCAGCGGCAGCGGCTCGGCGAACTCCGGCTCGGTCGCGGCCATGGCCACCGCCTCGTCCAGGACCTGTTGCCACGTCGGGCTCAGGATGCCCACGGTGAGGTGACCCGATGCCGCTCGCTGCGCCGTGGCGGCGTGCGGGAAGCCCTTCGGGATGTACAGGCAGTCGCCGGGCCCCACCTCCGCGTCGACGGCGGGCCGCCGCTCGCCCGCGTCGTCGTCGGGCTCGAACACCTGCCAGGCCTTCGTCCCGAACACCTGGAGCACGAAGACGTCGTGCTCGTCTCGGTGCACGGCCAGCCCCCGGGAGCCCGGCGGTGTGATGTACGCGTTGACCTGCGTGGGATGGCCGAGCTCGATCTCGAGCTCCCGGCAGAATCGTGCCAGCGGGAGCCAGTACCGGTGCACCCCCTGGAGCACGATGGTGGCGCCCCGCTCGAACTCCCGGAAGATCTTCACCGGGTCGGCCATGCCGGAGACGGTCTGGGAGCCGGTGCGGGCCGTCTTGGTCACCGCTGGGGGCGGGAGGGTCTTCCCGTCCTTGACCAGGCGAAACGACGGCAGCCGGATGGCCATCGAGCTGACGATGCGGTCGACGTCGGCCAGCGACAGCAGGTCGTCGAAGCCGTTGGGGTCGCCTCCGGGCCGGTGGAGCGGGCGGCGAGCCCAGGACTCCCTTGCGAACCCGTCGGGGTCGCCGACGCAACGCGAGAGCGCCGTGGTCACGAACGGCCGGCTTCGCTACGAGTCCTGCGAGTCCTGCGAGTCCGCGTCCTCGCCGTCGGCGTCGTCCGAGTCGCTGTCCACGTCGTCGGAGTCGGGGTCGGCGCTGTCGGTGTCCGGGGCATCGGCCTTGTCCGCGGTGTCGGTGGTGTCCGTCTTGTCCGCCGTGTCCGTCGCGTCGCCGCTGTCCACGCCGTCGGTGTCCCGGGTGTCGGTGGTGTCGCTGTCCGCGTCGGTGGTGTCGGTGTCGGGCCCGGGCCGCTCGTCCAGCGTCGCTCCCACCGTGCTGATGTCCTCGTCCCGCAGCGTCCTGGTCTCGTCCGTCACCGCGCCACCTCCTGGTCGTTGGGCTCGGGCCAGTCTATCGTGAGCCCGTACGGCGCTTCGGTGGTCATCACCCGCCAGGCTCCGCCGGGACCAATGACCCATCGAGGAGGGGGCACCTGGCACCTGTCCCCGAAGCCCGTCGAAGCGAGCCTCGCTGGAAACCGGGAACGGACGGGAGGACCCGATGGGGATCGACGCCGGAGCCGGCGCCTCCGTGGCGGCGCTGGTGAATCTGAACGGGAACCCGCACTACATCCACTGGGGCTGGTTCCAGATGTCAGTGGCCAACTTCGTGGTGGTACTGCTGATGGTGGTGGTGTTCGTGCTTGCGATCGTGCTGCCGTTCCCCAGGGGCCGGGACCGATGAGCGTGCCGGGCGAACCCAGGATGTGGACGGAGCGGCTGCGCAGCACGGCTCTTCGGGCCCTGCCGCCTGACCGCCTGCTCCCGGACAGGCAACCGGTGTACGTGGCCTCCTGGATCTACGTGTTCGGCGTGCTGACCATCGCGGCCTTCTCGGCCGTCCTGGTGTCCGGCTCGGTGCTGGCCATCTTCGGCCCCGCATGGTGGCACACCTCGAAGGTCGGGCTCTTCGTGAACAGCCTCCACCTGTGGAGCACCGAGCTGTTCTTCGTCTTCATGGTCATCCACCTGTGGGGCAAGTTCTTCAT
Organism: Actinomycetota bacterium; assembly: GCA_030774015.1. Classification (NCBI taxonomy): domain Bacteria; kingdom Bacillati; phylum Actinomycetota; species Actinomycetota bacterium. The sequence goes on from JALYLZ010000172.1 coordinate 9,021, forward strand.
GGCCGCCTGGAGAGGAAAGCGGGCCCTCACCTGGATCACCGGCGCGGTGGCCTTCGTCGCGTCCATCGGAACCGCTTTCACCGGCTATCTCTCGCAACAGAACTTCGCCTCCCAGTGGATCGCTTCGGAGGGGAAGGACGGCCTCAACTCGGTCGGGATCGGGGCATTCTTCAACGTCCTGAACTTCGGGCAGATGATCATGTGGCACATCCTGCTCCTGCCTCTCGCCCTGGGCGTGCTCATCGTCGCCCACGTGCTGCTGGTGCGGCGCCGCGGCGTGGTGCCGCCGTTCCCGCCGAGGGGACCCGCTCTCGGCGAGATCCCCTCCGAACCTGCCGCCTCGCCCGCGGAGTCCGCGGGTGGGCGATGAGCGTCGCACCGGACGCTGCGAGCCGCAAACGGACGCCGGCGCCCGAGAAAACGTGGGTGGGGGGATACCGCTCCTACGACCTGGTCAAGGAGTTCGTCGCGGCGGTGGTGCTGGTCGCGGTGCTGACCACCGTGCTGGCCGTGCTGTTCGGGTCGCCCGACGAGGCGCCGGTCACCATCGCCCGGTGGTCGCGCGCCGACCCCAAGGACTTCGTGGCCGCTGCCGTGACCGAGCTGAACGGGACCAGCGAGGTCGCCCAGTACGGCCCCCCATACACGGACACGCCGGACGCCGCCCAGAAGATCGGGCCGATCTCCCTCCAGACCATCCCGGGGGTTCGCATCCCGATCGACACGGCGCGGGCGTTCGTGCTGGATCCGCTGCGGGCTGAGGCCGCGGACGATCCCGCCGTGGAGTCTGCCCTGGCCACCTACGAGGGGGCTTCCGTGGATCAGCGGACGAGGTGGACGGACGCCTACGGCAAGGCACTGGACCGGGCTACCTTCTCGAACGGGACGATCTCCATGCCCTCCGGCGACTACGGACCGGTGCAGCCGATCATGCAGCAGCTACTGGGCTTGGCGGCCGGCGGCGGCCTGGACGGCGCGCTGCTGGCGGACACGCAGTTCTACCAGACCGACTTCACCAAGCCGATGCTGTTCATCTCGGGCGGTTCGTACTTCGAGGACCTCGCCGCGAAAGAGCACCTCACAGGGTCGCAGTGGGGCATGATGAACGAGACGGGGAACTACCCGGGCCAGGCGTGGCTGTGGCTGTACACGTTCTGGTACCAGATCCAGCCGTTCAAGGACTCCGGGAACGCAGACGCCGAGATCTGGGTGATCATGATGGTTCTGACCCTCGCGCTGGTCCTGGTGCCGTTCATCCCCGGCGTCCGCTCGCTGCCCCGGAAGATCCCGCTGTACCGGCTCATCTGGCGCGACTACTACCGGAGCGTGGAGCGCCCCCGGAAAGGGACCTGAGTCGCGGCGGGCCACTCCAACGCGTGCGTCGTCGGCACCACCTCCTACAATCGGATCGTGCCGGCGGAGACGCAGTCCCCCCTCCTCGAGTCGCTGAACCCCATCCAGCGAGAGGCGGTCCTCCATACCGAGGGACCCATCCTCATCGTGGCCGGGGCCGGCTCGGGCAAGACCAGGGCGCTCACACACCGGATCGCGTACCTGATCCGCGAGAAAGACGTTTCCCCCTACGAGATCCTGGCCATCACCTTCACCAACAAGGCCGCCCGGGAGATGGCCGACCGGGTGGAGGGGCTGCTGGGGACCCGGATCACCCGCGGGATGTGGATCCTCACCTTCCACTCCACATGCGCCCGGATCCTGCGCCGCGAGCACAACCACCTCGGGCTTCCCTCCACGTTCTCCATCTACGACGAGGGCGACACCGAACGGGTCCTCTCGCTCGTGCTGCGCGACCTGAACATCGACCCCAAGCGGTTCCCGCCGCGGGCCATGTCGGCCGCCATCGGCAAGGCCAAGGACCACCTGTTCTCCGCGGCCGAGTACGTCCAGGCGGCCTCCAACTTCTACGAGCGCACCATCGCGGAGGTGTACCGGGCGTACGAGAAGCGACTCCGCGCCGCCGGCGCCCTCGACTTCGACGACCTCATCGCCGAGACGGCCCGCCTGTTCCGTGACCACCCCGAGGTCCTGGAGCACTACCAGGAGCGGTTCCGCTACATCCTGATCGACGAGTACCAGGACACCAACCGCGCGCAGTACCACCTGGTCAACCTGCTGGCTGCGAAGTACCGGAACCTCTGCGTGGTGGGCGACGCCGACCAGGGCGTGTACTCGTGGCGCGGCGCGACCATCCAGAACCTCCTCGACTTCGAGCGCGACTACCCCGACGCCGAGGTCTTCCTGATGGAGCAGAACTACCGCTCCACCCAGAGCATCCTGGCCGTGGCCAACGCGCTGATCGATCACAACGTGCAGCGCAAGCCGAAGAGCCTGTGGACCGAGGGGCCCGACGGCGAGCTCGGGGTCCGCTACCGCGCGCAGAACGAGCACGAGGAGGCCCTGTTCGTGGCCGAGGAGATCGAGCGGCTGGGCCAGGACGAGCCGTACCGGTACCGCGACGTCGCGGTGTTCTACCGGACCAACGCGCAGAGCCGGGTGCTGGAGGACATCTTCATGCGGGCCGGGCTGCCCTACCGGGTGGTGGGCGGGGTGCGGTTCTACGAGCGCCGCGAGATCAAGGACATCCTGGCCTATCTCCGGCTCCTGGTGAACCCGCAGGACCTGGTGTCGGCCCGCCGGGTCATCAACTCACCGAAGCGGGGGATCGGCGAGGCCACCGTGGGGGCGCTGGAGGCGTTCGCCCAGCAGGAGGGCGTGCCGTTCCTGGAGGCGGCCCGGAGGGTCGAGGAGATCGACGTGCTGGGCCAGCGGGCCAGGGGCGCGGTGTTCGGGTTCGTCCAGGTGATCGACGCGCTCCAGGCCCTGGTGGCCGAGGGGGCCTCGCCCTCGCGCATGGTCGATGCGACGGCGCACGAGTCCGGATACCTGGCCGAGCTGGAGGCCGAGCGAACGGTCGAGGCCGAGGGCCGGATCGAGAACGTGAAGGAGCTGGTCGGCGTGGCGGCCGAGTTCGAGTCCCGGACCGAGGGCTCCGGGGGCTCGGGCACGCTGGCCAACTTCCTGGAGCAGGTGGCCCTGGTCACCGAACAGGACGAGTACGACGACGAGGCCTCCACGGTAACGCTGATGACACTGCACAACGCCAAGGGCCTGGAGTTTCCGGTGGTGTTCATCGTGGGGCTGGAGGACGGCGTGTTCCCGCACTACCGCTCCATGACCGACGCCGCCCAGCTGGAGGAGGAGCGGCGACTGGCCTACGTCGGGATCACGCGAGCCCGGGAGCGGCTGTACCTGTGCCACGCGTGGAGCCGGACCCTGTGGGGCAGCACCAGCTACAATCCGCCGTCGCGGTTCCTGTCGGAGATCCCGAGCGAGCTGCTCCGGATGGTGCAGAAGGAGATGGCTCCGAGGCCGGGCATGGGCGTGGGGAACCGGCCGGAGCCGGAGATCGGCCCCGGCGACACCGTGGTCCACGACCGGTGGGGCGAGGGCGTGGTGCTGGCGGTGTCGGGCGCGGGCTCGGACGCTCGAGCCACCGTGGTGTTCGAGGACGTCGGCGAGAAGCACCTGGCGCTGGCCTACGCACCCCTGAAGCGGGCCTGAGGTGCGGCGCCTGTTCCTGATCGCGGCCGTGCTGCTCCCGTCGCTCGCGATCGGACCGCCCGTCGCCGCCGCGTCCCCGGTCACCTCGTTCACGGCGTGCTCCGTGAAGCCGCACGGGACCAAGTGCACGAACGACGTCATCTACCACCTGGGCGACACCATCCGGCTGCGGGGCCGGGTCAAGCCGTCGCTCGCGGACCTGCGGGCCCAGGTGTGGCGGGAGAAGCCCCAGCAGCAGAAGTTCCACCTCGTGGCGACGGTCCCGATCGGGCCGGGTGGCGGCATGCACTACGTCTGGCCCACGTCGCTTGCCACCGATCCGGGGGAGGCGCAGTACAAGTTCCAGTTCCGGATCCCCGGCCATGGCCGAAGCAACGTGGTCCGCCTGTGGCTGCTGTTCTGACCCGGTGACCGCTGCCGCTATCGCATGAGCAGGACGGCCGCCACGACGATGATCACGCCGGCCACCAGCGGCGCGATCACCCAGCCCACGCCAAGCCTTCCGCGGTAGGGACCGAGGCTGCCGACCTTGGTGGTCGGCTTCAGGCCGGGAGGGCGGAACCGGATCCGTCTGGGCATCAGCCCGAGTATAGGTTCGGGACCCGACGGTCCCCTTGTAAAGGGTTCGGCGTTTTCTGCCACCTTGGATGATGAGCGCGCATGGATGACGTGTCGGTGGCCGAGCGCCACGACCTCGAACAGGTGTACCGGGAGCAGGGTCGGAGGCTGTGGTGGGCGGTGCTGGCGTTCTCGGGCGACCGGGAGATCGCCAGCGACGCGGTGGCCGAGGCGTTCGCGCAGGCCCTGCGGGCGGCGGAGGGGATCCGCGAGCCCGCGAACTGGGTGTGGCGGGTCGCGTTCCGGGTCGCCGCGGCCGAGCTGAAGGGCCGCGGCCGCCGGTCGGACGTCCCGATCGAGGGAAGCTACGAGATGGACCATCGGGCCCGGGAGCTCCTGGCGAGCCTGGCCCGACTGTCGCCCCGACAGCGGAGCGCCATCGCCCTGCACTACTACGGCGGCTACACGGCGCGGGAGATCGGCTCGATGACGGGCTCGGCGGCCGCCACGGTGGCCGTGCACCTGCACCGCGGGCGAAAGCGCCTCCGCGAGATCCTGGAGGAATCCGATGACTGACCTGCGTACTCGCCTGCGAGACATCGAACGCCTCGATCCACCGGAGCTGTGGCCGGACATCGCCACACGAATGCCGGGCGCGTTGCCGCCCCAGCGGCATCGAGGCCGGGTCATGGCCGTGCTGGTGGCCGCGGCGGTGATCGGGGCCGGCGTGGTGGCGCCCCTCACCCTCCTTCGGTCGGATCAGAGCATCGGCACAGGAGGTGAACCCGGGAACCTGATCGCCGTGACCATGGTGAGCGAGGCCATGGAGCCCACGCTCCACGTCGGGGACACGGTGGACGTGGATCCGGACGCATACCAGCCGGTCTCCCCCAGCCCGGGTGACGTGATCGTGTTCGAGAGGCTGCCTGTTCGCGGGGACATCATCGCGTTCCATGTCCCCGACCATCCGGACTTCGTGTTGATCAAGCGCGTGATCGGGCTCCCCGGGGACGTCGTGGAGGAGCGGGACGGCATCATGTACGTGAACGACAGCCCGATTGCGGTCCCGCAGCCCGCGGGGCAGCAGGACAGCCGCACGCTGGGGCCATGGAGGGTCGAAGCCGGCCGTCTGTTCGTGGTGGGGGACAACCTGGTGAACTCGAACGACTCCAGGTTTGCGCTCGGGCAGATCCCGTTCGGGGAGGTCCTCGGCAAGGTGGTGGGCGTCGACACGGCGCTGAGTGGCTCGCCGTCCCCCGCTCCACCAGCACCGGCAATGTCGAATCCGTCACCCCAGCCCAGCCCGGCCGCCACCTCCTGACGGTCTCCGTCCAGGCGTTTCGTCGATCGCCACCCCGCCCTGCTCGAGGGGCGGCTCAATCTCCGGCGCCGGTGGCGCATTCGGGTCGCGTGGGGTACAAGAACGGTGCTCCTATTGTTGACCGGAGGTCGCCCTGGCCGACTCGACCCATCCCGCTTCCTCGCTGGACACTCGGACCCCGCCCGGCCGGGTCACGCAGCCGTCCGGCCGGGACGGATCCACCGCCGGGGAGTCCTCCGGTCCCGAGGCGCGGACGCGCCCCCGGAGCAGGCTCCGTATCGCGCTGCTCGCGGCGGGGGTCCTCACGCTCGCGTTCGTCGCCGTGCTCGCCGACGGGTACTACCAGGCCTACCGGATCGGGCGGAACGTCGAGAGCGCCAACGCGCAGTTCCAGGCGGTGAAGGACCAGATGGCGTCCGGGCAGGTCCCCGATCCGGAGGTGCTCGCGGCGGCGGAACGCACGACACGGGACCTGCGATCGGAGGTGGCGGGAGCCCGGTTCACATTCGGCCTGACCGGTGGGCTGCCGCTCCTGGGCCGGCCCGTGGACGCGGTGCGTCTGGGGGTCGGCGCCGTCGACCAGGCCATGCAGGCCGCCTCCATCGGCGCGGGGATCTTCGATCAGGTGCTCGGTTCCTCCGGAGGCTCGGGCACGGACCTGATCCACAACGGCCGGATCGACGTGCCCGCGCTGACCGCCCTCGCCCCGCGCGTGCGGGAGATCGTGAGCCATCTCCAGGCCGCCATGGCCGACGTCAGGGCCATCCCCCACATCCCGTTCGTCGGTCGCCTGGAAACGCTGAAGACGGAGGTCCTGACCCAATCCTCGGGCATCCTGGCGTCTGCCCATCGGGTCCTGGCCGGCCTGCGGCTGCTCCCGTCGTTCCTGGGGGCGGACCAGCCCAGGAACTACTTCCTGGCGTTCCAGAACAACGCGGACCAGCGCGGCACCGGGGGTGCGGTGCTGGCCTATGCCATCGTGCACATGGACGACGGCAGGATCGAGATCCAGCAGTCCGGCTCCGTCCACCAGTTGGACGATCACCGAAAGCTCCTGCACGTGAGCCTGCCCGCGCCCGTGCGCTGGTACCTGGACGTGACCGGGCGTCCTCCGTTCGTCAACAACGGGATCAATTACTCACCCGATTTTCCGCTCGTGGCCAGCGTGTGGGCCCGGCAGGTCAGCGCCATCACCGGCCGTCGCATCGACGGCGTCATCGCCCTGGACCCGGCCGGGGTGGCGCAGGCACTGACCGGACAGGGATCGTTCAGCGTGCCCGCGTACTCCCAGCCGATCAGCACGGACAACCTGGTGCAGCTCGCCGAGCACGACCAGTATTTCCTGCCGTTGGGACAGCAGGACGCGCTCCCCGGCGAACTCGTGGCCGGCGCGTTCCAGGTTCTCACCAACCCCGTGAATGCGGGCGCCATGGTGAAGAACGTGGGGACCGCGCTGGCGGAAAAGCGCATCCAGATGTGGTCCTCCATCCCCGATCAGCAGAGCCTGCTTCGGACTCTGGGATGGACGGGCGCGCTGTCCCCCGGCCCGGGCGATTACCTCTACGTGGCGACGGAGAAGCGGATCATCGGCAAGGTCGATTACTTCACGCGGCAGTACGTCGTGCACGGCGTCCACATCCGCGCGGATGGGTCCGCCACCATGACCACCCGCGTGACCCTGGAGAACGACACCCCGCCTGGCCAGCCCATCTTCGTGGTGGGGACGTGGGTGCCGTACGCGCTGAACACCTCGATGCTGAACGTGTACGTCCCGGGCCGGGCCGCCCACGCGTCGGCGGAGCCTCCAGTGGCGGTGTTCAACCAGTTGGTGCGTCCCCGGAACCACTTCCTGGTCCACCGGGAGGACGGCGCGCGGGTCCTGACCAAGCAGGTGGAGGCCAGTCCCGGCTACCCGGGCTCGGTGAAGTTCGCCTACGACGTGCCGGACCTGGTCCGGCGCGGCCTGGACGGGTCCTTCGTGTACGTCCTGCACCTCCAGCACCAGCCCATGGCCATCCCGACCATCGTGACGGTCCGGGTGGTGCTCCCGAAGGGTTCGCGGATCGTGGAGCCCGGCGCGGGGTGGACGGTCCACGGACGTGTGGCCACCTACGTCGTGACCCTGACCCGCGACGTGGTCACGCAGTTCTCCTACACGGCGCGGGGTCAATCCGGCAGATGATCGGCCGGGGTCCCATTCCGTTTAGAAGCCAATTGGAGCCGGTATCTATAGACGGTCTTGGGATACCCTGGACGCGTGCGCGCTGAGGCGGGGCCAGGCCAAATGGCAGGTCAATCCGGCCTTCGGGCCGGCAATCAGATGGGACCCGCGACCCTCGAGCCGGCTTTGGCGCACCCTGGTCCCCGTCCAGCCTCCCGCCAGTATCGGGCGCTCGCTGTGGCGGTGGCAGCCACGGAAGCGGTGGTGGTGCTCTCGTCCTTCCTGGGGGCCTTCGCCCTCACCTTCGGCCACGTCACCTGGACTCATGTGGTCTTTTCCGCGGCGGCGGTGATCGCATTTATCGCCGCGTTCGGGATGGCGCACCTGTACGACTTCCGGACCATGTGGCCGGCCGAGGAGCTCCGCCGGATCCTGGTGGTGACCGCGGCGCTGGTGGGGCTGTGCGCGATCGGGGCGACCTGGACCCGGGCCGCCGTGCCGAGGGCGTGGCCGCCGCTCTCGGCCGCCTTCGTGGTGGTGGGGATCCTCGTCACCAGGCGGATCTGGCACTACGTCCTGTTCCTGGGAAGGATGCGGGGCCGGTTCCTGTCCCGGGCGCTCCTGGTCGGTCCGCCCAGCCAGACGGCCCGGCTGGTGCGGTGGATGCGGTCCCCAGCGGAGGGATTCGTCCCCGTCGGGATCGTCCAGACCGATGGAGGGGCCGCTCCGGTGGACGGGGTCCCGGTTGTGGGCGACCTGGAATCCGTGGCCACCGCGATCCGGCGGACCGGGGCGGAAGCCCTGTTCGTCCCGTCCGAGGCCGTCCCCCCGGCGTTCATGTCGGGGTTGCTGCGCACGGCCCGGCTCGAGGGCGTCGCGCTGTGGGTGGTTCCCAACCTCCAGGACATCCTGGTGTCACGGATCGCCCCACGGGCCTTCGGCTCCATCGTGGCGCTCGGGGTCCGTCCGGTCCGCCTGTCCGGCTGGCAGGCGTACATGAAGCGCTCCCTGGACGTCGTGGGCGCCTCGGTGCTGCTCGTCCTGTTCGCCCCGGCGGCCGCGCTCGCGGCCGTGGCCACCCTGGTCGACTCGCCGGGCCCCGTGCTGTTCCGGCAGCTCCGGGCAACCCGAGGCGGACGGCCCTTCACCATGTACAAGTTCCGGACCATGCCGGTGGACGGGGACGACATCCTGGCCCGGCAGGGGATCGACCCGACGTCTCCGTTCTTCAAGCTCGACCGTGACCCCCGGCCGACCCGCCTGGGCCGCTTCCTGCGAAGGACCTCGCTCGACGAGATCCCCCAGCTGGTCAACGTGCTGAAGGGGGACATGAGCCTGGTCGGGCCGAGGCCGCTGCCGATGGACCAGGTCCTTCGAAACGCCGCGGCGCTGGAGACCAGGCACGAGGTCAGGGCCGGGCTCACGGGCTGGTGGCAGATCCGGGGCCGGAGCAAGGTCGACCCGAACGACGCCCTTCGGATGGACGCCTTCTACATCGAGAACTGGTCGCCCGCCCTGGACCTCTACATCCTGCTCAAGACGGTCGGCACGGTGATCCGGGGCACGGGCGCGAGGTAGCCGGTGCGCGAGATGGCGCTGCCACGGTTGCAGGACCACCGGTTCATCCTGGGCACGCGGGTCGACGTCCTGACCTACGCCTCGGCGGCGGACCGGATCGTCGAGTGGGCCCGGAGGCGCGAGTCCCGGATGGTGTGCGTGGCGACCGTGCACACGGTCATGGAAGGCCACGACGATCCCGGGTTCCAGGCGCTCGTCAACGGCGCCGACCTGGTCACGGCGGACGGGATGCCGCTCGTGTGGGGCCTCCGGCGCCTCGGCGAACCGGAGGCCACCAGGGTGTACGGGCCGGACCTCACGCCCGAAGTCCTGGCCCGGGCCGAGGCGGCGCGCATTCCCGTCGGGTTCTACGGCGGCACTCCTCGAACCCTGTCCGCGCTCACCGGGTGGGTGGGGGCGCGGTACCCGGACTTGGAGATCGCCTTCGCCGAGAGCCCGCCGTTCCGCGACCTCTCGGACAGCGAGCGGGCCGCCAGCGCGCAGGCCATCGCCGAGTCCGGCGCCGCCGTGCTCTTCGTGGGCCTGGGATGCCCCAAGCAGGAGCGGTGGATGCATGCCATGCGGGGTGAGGTGCCCACGGTGATGGTCGGGGTCGGCGCGGCCTTCGACTTCCTGACCGGCGAGAAGCCGCAGGCCCCCCGGTGGATGATGGCGTCCGGCCTGGAGTGGGCGTTCCGCCTGGCGTCGGAGCCCCGTCGCCTGTGGCGCCGGTACCTGTACCACAACCCCCGTTTCCTGTGGCTCTTCGGCCGGCAGGTGGTCCATGAGCGGTCCTGACGGGTTCCGGCGCGCGGTCGTCACCGGCGCGGGCGGGTTCATCGGCCACCACATGGCCGGGTACCTCCGCCGCCGCGGTTACTCGGTCCGGGGCGTGGACCTCAAGCGGCCGGAGTTCGAGGCCACCCCAGCCCACGAGTTCCTGGTCCTCGACCTGCGCAGCCCGCGGAGCTGTCGGGAAGCGGTGCGCGGGGTCGAGGAGGTCTATCACCTGGGCGCGGACATGGGGGGAATCGGCTACATCACCAGCTACCACGCCGACGTGGCCCGCAACAACGTCCTCATTGACTCGCACATGCTGGAGGCGGCCAGAGCGGCCGGAGTGGGCCGTTTCTTCTACTCCTCCTCGGCCTGCATCTACCCCCAGTACCGCCAGGGCGAGACGGACGTGGCTCCGCTGAAGGAGGAGGAGGCCTACCCGGCCGACGCGGAGGAAGGGTACGGCTGGGAGAAGCTCTTCGCCGAGCGGCTGTGCCAGTACTACCTCGAGGACCACGGCCTCCAGACCCGGGTCGCGCGGTTCCACAACGTGTACGGCCCGCTGGGCGCGTACGAGGGAGGGCGGGAGAAGGCCCCCGCAGCGATCTGCCGCAAGGTGGCCGCGGCGGCGGACGGCGACGAGATCGAGATCTGGGGAGACGGACGCCAGACCCGCTCGTTCACCTTCGTCGACGACTGCGTGGAGGGCATCTTCCGCATCGCGCAATCCGACCACGGGGCGCCACTGAACCTGGGGTCGGACGAGATGGTCACGATCGACGAGCTGGTGGACCTGGTGTGCTCGATCGGCGGCAAGCGGCTCCGGAAGCGGCACGATCCGTCCAAGCCGCAGGGCGTGCGGGGCCGCAACAGCGACAACTCCCGCCTGCGGGAGGTGCTGGGCTGGGAACCTTCCGTCCCTCTGCGGGACGGCCTCGCGGAGACATACCGATGGGTCCGGTCTCGAGTGGGGCGGCGCTCGCTCTCGGCCCCACGGGTGTCGTGAGCGTGATGCCGGCCCGGTCCCCCGCCGCCGCGGCCTCCCTGCGGCGCCGCCTCGCGTGGGTGGTGGGCGCGGACCTCCCCCCGCCCGAGCGCGCCTTCCACCATGCCTTCGTGGTGGCGATCCTGCTGTGCTGGTCCCCCTTCAAGCTGGCAGCCTACGCGGCCCCCTTCGCCGGGATCGGGGTGTACGTGGCGGAGGCCCGGAACCTCCGGCCCCTGGTGCGGGCGGCGGCGTGGATCGGCGGGTTCGCCGTCCTGGCCGTGGTCCACGCCGTCCTGGTGCCCGGCTTCGTGTGGACCAGCGCTGGTCTCGCCGCCGTCACCTACGGGGTGCTGCTGTTCGTCTGGGCGGTCCCATCGCGGGGCGGTCGCGGCCTGACCGGCCGGATGGCGACCGTGCTGCGCTGGGTGGTGGTGGTGGAGGGCGTCCTCGGGATCGTCCAGGCCCTCTACGGCTTCAACCACACCGGCAGCTTCGACGTGTCCAACGGGGACTATGTCGAGGGGACCATCTCCCCGGGCCTCGGCGCCAGCGGAACATTCGCCAACCCGATGTTCGCCGTGAACATGGCCATGGCGCTGGTGCTCCTGCTTCCGCTGGCCCGGCGGCCCCGGCACTGGGCGGCCATGGCCGTCGGCGGGGTGGCCCTGGTGCTGGCGTCCGTGCTCCATGTCCTCCTGGCCCTGGGGGTGGCCGTCGTGGGCGCGGCGCTGCTGGTTCCTCCTCGGTGGAAGGGTGTGTCCCCGCGAGCCCGGGCGGCCCTGGTCGGCTCCGTCCTGGTGGGGCTCGTCCTGGTGGGCGCGGTCCTGGCCTCGAACGTGCGGACCGCGCCGGCTCTGGCCAGGGCCTTCGCGTCCGGGAACAGCCCCCGGGCCCAGGAGGTGCGCCGCGTCCTCACCGAGATGCCCGGGGCGTATCCCTATCAACCGTTCATCGGGCTCGGCCCCGGGCAGTTCAGCAGCCGGGCCGGCCTCATCGGCACCGGGATGTACTTCGGCGGCATCGACCATCCCCGGGGGCTGCCGCTGCTGCCGGCCGGGATCTCCGGCCCCCAGCGGCGGTTCCTCATGGACCTGTGGCGTGAGGCCGGGGCGATTCCCCACCTCAGCTCGTTCCAGGAGCCGTTCTTCTCCTGGCAGAGCGTGGAGACCGAGCTGGGATGGCCCGGCCTGCTGGGCGT
>JALYLZ010000173.1 GCA_030774015.1 Actinomycetota bacterium
GGGGTAGCCCCTCCCCAATTCTCATCAGATAAACAGCTGGATGTCCGCCTTCTTCATCTCCAGGAGGGCGGTGGCCGCGCCGACCGGCTCCTCCAGGCCGTCGATCAGGTCCTCGGGCTTCAGGCCCAGCAGGTCCATGGTCATCTGGCACGGAAGCAGCCGGACGCCCATCTCCTGGGCCAGCGCCAGCAGCTCCTGGGGCTCCGGGACCTTGTAGTCGCGGGCCAGCTTCCGCATCATGGCCGGACCCGCGCCGGCGAAGTTCAGCTTGGAGAGCTTCCCCTTGTGCGCGCCTCCCGGGTTCATCACCGAGAGCATCTTCGCATCCAGTGGTCGCCGGTGATGCGCACGCCGGGATTCACCAGCGAGAACAGGCCCCAGAACGTGAAGAACACGGTGGCCTGCATGCCGCTCGCCGCGGCGGTGGTGGACAGGATGAGGGTCGGCCAGATCCGGTCGAGGTCACCGGACCACGCGATGATGGCCAGCCCGTCGACCTTCTCGTCGCCGGACGCGGCGGCGGGCTGGAGCTCCGTCTCGGTCAGCAGGTCGGTCATGCCATGCTCCTCGGTGCCTTGCGGAGGACGAACCGGAAAACGCCGCCCTCCTCGGACTGCTCGACCAGCTCGTTCCCGGTGGTCGTGCACCAGGCCGGGACGTCGGACAGCGCGCCGCGGTCGGTGGCGAGCACCTCCAGCGTGTCGCCCAGGCCAAGCTTCTGCATGGCCTGCGAGGTGCGCACAATCGGCATGGGGCAGGAGACGTCGCGGACGTCGAGCGTATGTGCGGCCATGAGCGGGATTCCTCCTCGGGTTTGCGGGCTGGCGTGGATGGGGCGGACGAATCGGCTACTGCCGCGGGAGCCGGAGAGCGGCCGCGGCGAGCCCGCCGGTACAGCATCCCCGGAACGGGATCATCCGAGCGACGTCACCCCACCGCCTGGTCCGGATCATGCAACGGCAAATCGTACCGGGGCGATGGGATTCCCTCAACCGGGCCCGAGCCGAACAGCAGGGGGCCGAAGACGCTACCTGCCGGCCGGTTCGACGCCCTCGTAGCGCGCGCCGCCCCTGGCCTGGGCGTTCTTGTTCAGCCGGCGGGACAGGTGCAGTCCCTCCAGCGCGAACTCGAGGGCGGCGGCCGCCACGCCGGGGCTCTCCTCCTCCACCCCCAGGCGCCCCAGCAGCTTGGCCAGCCCCGGCAGGTCCCCGAACTGGTCCAGGAACACCGCCGCCGGCATGAGGTCGGAGGTCTCGGCCCCGAACCCCTCGGAGAACCGTCCCAGGATCCGCTGGAAGTCGAACCCCGCCAGGCGGCGCCGGAACACCTCCAGCTCGGCGTTGCGGAGGGCCCGTACCAGGATCTCGTTCTCGCGCCCCTCCTCGATGGTGTCGAACTCGACCCGCCCGAGCGACGCGTCGATCGCCGCCGGCAGGTCGCACACGCGGGGAACAGCCTCGGGCTCCCCGGACCGGGCCGCCCGGCGCACCGCCGCGGCCGCCAGCGTCTCCACGTTCCCGATGGAATATCGGACCGAGACGCCCGAGCGCTGGTTCACGTGCGGCGAGCGGCGGAGCTCCGCGGTCAGCGCGGCCAGCACTTCCTTCATGAACCGGGGAACCCGAACCGGGACCTCGCCGGCGGGCCGGCGGGCCTCCTGGTCCATGATCCGGACCTCGTCGGCCAGCGTCTCCGGATAGTGGGTACGGATCTGCGTGCCGAACCGGTCCTTCAGCGGCGACACGATCCGGCCCCGGTGCGTGTAGTCCTCGGGGTTCGCCGTCGCCACCAGCAGCAGGTCGAGGGGCAGGCGGACCCTGTAGCCCCGGATCTGCACGTCGCGCTCCTCCAGGATGTTGAACAGCGCGACCTGGATCCGCTCGGGAAGGTCGGGGAGCTCGTTGATGGCCACGATGCCCCGGTTGGTCCGCGGGATCAGGCCGTAGTGGATGGTCAGCTCGGAGGCCAGGTACCGGCCCTCCGCCACCCGGATGGGGTCGATGTCGCCGATGAGGTCGGCCACGCTCGTGTCCGGCGTGGCGAGCTTCTCGGAGTACCGGCGGTCTCGGGGGATCCACGCCACCGGCACCGCGTCGCCGTCCTCGGCCACCAGGTCCCGGCACCGCGCGCAGATCGGCCGGTACGGGTGGTCGCTGACCTCGCATTCCTCGATGGCGGGCGTCTCCTCGTCCATCAGCTCGACCAGGTGCCGGACCAGCCGGGTCTTGGCCTGCCCGCGCTCGCCCAGCAGGATCAGGTCGTGCCCCGCCAGGATCCCTCGTTCCAGGGCGGGCAGGACGGTCTCGTCGAACCCCACCAGCGTGGAGAACATGGGGTTCCCGCGCCCCAGACGCATCAGGAGGTTCTCGCGAAGCTCTTCTTTGACCGTGCGGTCGGGATATCCGGCGGCCCGGAGCTCGGCGATGGTGTCCGGTGGCATGTCCGAACAGCCTACCCGCCCTCGCCGGAAACAGAGGCGGCCCGCTTCAGCAGTCGGTCCGCAGCGGCAGCGGATCCGGCGGGTGAGGCGGGCCGGTGAAATCGAAGTCGTAGGAGAGGTCCATGGCCCGGCGGTCCCGGCCGGTGAGCTGGGACAGGCCCCAGCGGTCCTCGATGAACCGCAGCACGCTGGAGAACTCGCCGAGCTGGTGGTCGATCACGCCGCGGTTCGCGTACGGGGAGATCACCAGCAACGGCACCCGGATCCCCAGCCCGAACCCGTCGACCTGCGGCGGCGGCACGTGGTCGTAGAAGCCGCCGTAGTCGTCCCACGTCACGAAGATGGCGGTGGACTTCCACATGGGGCTCCGCATGATCGCGTCGATGACCTGGGTCGACCAGTTCTCGCCGAGGCAGAAGTTGTAGATGGGGTGGTCGGAGACCTCGTACCTCGGCGAGATCCACGTGACGGGCGGGAGGCGGCCCGCCTGGATGTCGCCGATCAGGTCGTCCACCGGCAGCACGTGCTTGGGCCACTGCTTCGTCTCGCGGATGTGGCGGATCGCTCCGTAGGCCGACCAGATGTAGCCGAGCTGGTCCGGGTTCGCCGCGTAGTACGCCCAGTCGATCCCGGCCCTGGTCAGCAGGTCACCTTCCGTCAGGAAGTCGAAGCACGGCGGGACCTGCACCTGGTGGCCCTCGGAGTCCACGATGGTCACGGTCTGCCCGGGGGGCGCGTCGCATCCGAACGTGTTGCTGGACCGGAACCGGCCGTGCCGCCTGGGGTTGTCGTGCGCGCCACCCGACTGCGCGGCGATCGCGTAGAGGTGGTTCGGGAACGAGGGCCCCTGGGCCGAGGAGAAGAAGTGGTCGGCCAGCACGAACTCTCGGGCCCAGTGCCAGTAGTTCGGCAGCTGGGTCCGGACCAGCTGCGTGTAGGCCCACTGATCCGACACCGGATCCTGGTTGAACCCGTCCATCTTCCCCTGGTCCCACGCCTGCCGCGAGCACGTGTAGCAGTGGGGGATGTCCTCGTTCCCGATGCCGCCGTCGGTGCCCACGGTGAGCGGTCGCCGCACCCCATGGTCGTAGCCGAACGAAACGCCGTCGGCGCCCGGGAACGTCCCGAACAGGTTGTCGAAGGTCCGGTTCTCCTTGATCAGGAACACGACGTGCTTGATCGGCCAGTGTTTCGCCGCGGCTGCCGGCGGCGGAGCGGAGGGCGGCGAGGACGAAGGGGACGGCGGTGCGGCGATGGTGGTCTCGACGGGTGGAGTCGAGGCTCGCGGGGCGGTGGGTCCAGACCCGCATGCAACGGCGACCAGCGCCAGCGCCACCACGGCCGCCCGAGAAGCGCGTACCTTCGACTCCATCCCGGATGACTGACCGCCTGGAACCCCGGCCGGTTCCCGGCGGTCAACAGGGCATGGGAGCGGGGGCGGTGGACTGGAAGGACGAGGACCCGGGACTGCCCGTCAAGCTCGGGCCGTGCTCGAACGCGGAGTACGACCCCGAGCCGCTCCCCCCCGTCCTCCGGGAGACTGTCCGCCTGGCCAGGGAGGCCTGCGAGCGCAACGCCCGCCGGGCCGGGATGAGCCGCCGGGAGTTCCTGCTTTCCATCTGCGGGGCCGCCACCACGCTGCTGGTGCTGGACGCGTGCACCCGGGCCGCCACCCGCGCAACCGCGCCCGGCACCACGCCCGGGGGCACGTACGCGATCCCCACCGAAGCCACCACCGAGCCCGAGCCGGCGCACCAGGCGATCGGCGGGGAGGAGTTCGTGTTCGACGTCCAGGGCCATCTGCTGGAATACGACCTAAACCCCATCCTGAACGGCCAGGACTTCTGGGAACGGTTCCCCCAGAAGTCCTGCGGAGAGGACGACCCCCGGGTGTGCTACTCGATCGAGAGCTTCCTGGAGCTGATGTTCCTGCGCAGCGACACGTCCATGCTCGTGCTCTCGGCCCTGCCCATCTATCCGGAGGGAAGCCCGCTCTCGCCGCGGATCATGGACGAGACGCGGAGGATCGCCGAGGGCCTGTGCCGCGACGAGCGGGTCCTCCTGCACGGGCAGGTCCTCCCGAACGTCAGCCCGTCCGAGTCGTCCCTGGCCGCCATGGACGACGTGGCCCGCCGGTACCGGATCGCAGCCTGGAAGACGTTCACGCACTTCCCGGACGTGTTCGAGCACAACGGCCGGGGATGGTGGCTGGACGACCACGACCCCACGCTCCCGCAGGTGGGCCATCGGTTCATCGAGCGGGCCGTCCGTCTGGGCGTGCCCACGATCTGCGTCCACAAGGGCCTGAGCGGAGGAAGCCCGTACGCATCGCCGCAGGACGTCGGCCCGGCGGCGCGGGCGCATCCCGACGCGAACTTCGTCGTCTACCACTCGGGGTTCGAGGCGGGGGTCCCGGAGGGGCCGTACGCCCGGAGGACGGCGAACGTCGGCGTGAACCGCCTGATCACGTCGATGCGCAGGGCCGGGATCGGGCCGAACCAGAACGTGTACGCCGAGCTCGGGTCCACATGGTGGTACGTGATGCGGTACCCGGACCAGGCCGCCCACGTCCTGGGGAAGCTGCTGAAGCACGTGGGCGAGGACAACGTGGTGTGGGGCACGGACTGTCTGTTCTACGGCTCGCCGCAGGACCAGATCCAGGCCATGCGCGCGTTCAAGATCAGCGCCGAGTTCCAGGAGCGGTACGGCTACCCGGAGCTCACCCGGGGGATCAAGGACAAGATCCTGGGCCTGAACGCGGCTCGCCTGTACGGCCTCGACCCCATCACCACGCGATGCGAGTTCACCCGGCGGGAGCTCGAGCAGCTCAGGCGCCGGCTGCCCGGCCGCAACCGGACCCTGGGGCCGTCCACGGCCGCCGAAGCGGCGGCGTTTCGCTCGCTCGATCACGCGGCCATGTCGGGGGGCCAGGCGTAGCCCGAGCCGAGCAGCTGACCTCCCCTCGCCCGAAGTGTCACCGGCGCCCGGTAGCATCCCCCGGCGGTGACGGTTCCCGAAGCGATCCTGGAAGGGCTGAACCCCGCGCAGCGGGAAGCGGCCGCGGCGGTGCGCGGTCCGGTGGTGATCCTGGCCGGGGCCGGGACCGGGAAGACCACCACGATCACCCGGCGCATCGCCTGCCAGGTCGCCTCCGGCGAGTTCCGCCCTGGGGAGATCCTGGCGGTCACGTTCACGGAGAAGGCCGCCCAGGAGCTGAAGTCGCGCCTGCGGACGCTGGGCGTCGAGGGCGTGGAAGCCAGGACGTTCCACTCCGCCGCGCTGGCCCAGCTCGGCCGGCTGTGGCCGCGGTTCGAGGATCGCCCGCTCCCGGACGTGCTCGACGCGAAGGGCCCGCTCATCGCGAGCCTGGCCAACGCCCTCCCCCGCCCCTATCGCTTCGTCCCCCGCCGCGAGCTGGCCTCGGAGATCGAGTGGGCCAAGAACCGCATGGTCCCCCCGGACCGCTACCTCGACGCGCTGGGCGACCACGAGCCGCCCATCCCGTCCGACCTCATGGCGGGCCTGTACGCGAGGTACGAGCGCCGCAAGGGGATCCTGGGGCGGCTCGACTTCGAGGACATGCTGGGCCTGGCCGTCCGGCTGTTCGACCGGCACCCGGAGGCCGCCACCGAGGTCCGGGGGCGCTTCCTGGCATTCACCGTGGACGAGTACCAGGACGTCAACCCGGTGCAGCAGGCCCTCCTGGAGCGGTGGCTGGGCGGCCGCGACGAGCTCTGCGTGGTCGGCGACGACTACCAGACCATCTACTCGTTCACCGGCGCCACGCCCTCGTACCTCCTCCGGTTCCGGGAGCGGTTCCCGCAGGCGCGGGTGGTGACGCTCGAGGAGAACTACCGCTCGACCCCGCAGGTCCTGGCCACGGCGAACCGGCTGTCGGAAGGGTTGGGCGGGTTCCGAAAGTCACTGCGGGCCACCCGGCCGGACGGCCCTCCCGCCGGTGTGCGAATGCTCCCCGATCCTCAGGCCGAGACCGCGTTCGTGGTCGACGAGGCCCGGCGCCTCCACCGGGCAGAGGGCGTCCGGTACGAGGAGATGGCGGTGCTGTACCGGATCAACGCCCGCTCCGAGCCGTTCGAGGAAGCCTTCGCCGCCGCCGGCGTGCCGTACCAGGTCCGGGACGGCGAGTTCCTCCGGCGCCCCGGGCCCCGTGCCGCGCTCCAGCGCCTGCGGCGGGAATCGGGCAACGTCGCCCCGGCGGTGGAGCGGACCACCGATGCGCTGGGGTACCGTCCCGACGCCGAGCCCGACTCGGCGGAGGAGGCGACCCGCCAGGCCGACCTGGCCCGGCTCCGGGCCCTGGCCGCCGAGTTCGCCGGCGCGCATCCCGACGGGGACATCGCCGGGTTCGTGGCCGACCTGGGACGCAGGTTCGCCGGCGAGGCGTCCGCGCGGGGGGTGAACCTGCTCACCTACCACCGGGCCAAGGGCTTGGAGTTCGACGCGGTGTTCCTGCCCCGGCTCCTGGAGAAGGAGCTTCCCTTCCGCTCCGGCCGGGCCCAGGCAGACGAGAACGAGGAGCGCCGGCTGCTGTACGTGGGCATCACCCGGGCCCGCCGGCACCTCTACGTGACCTGGCCGCTGGATCAGCGGGTGGGGCGAAGCCGGTTCGTCGAGGAGCTGGGCGGGCCGCCGGCGCTTCGGCCGGTCGACTCCCGGCCGGGGCGGTCCGCGGCGGGTGCCTCGCCCGCGCTCACGCCGCGTCCTCCGATCCCGGGTGGACCGCTGGTGGACGCCCTCAAGAGGTGGCGGCTGGACCGGTCCCGGGCCGACGGCGTTCCCGCCTACGTCGTGCTGCACGACTCGACGCTGGGGAGCATCGCGGAGCGCCGCCCACGGTCCCGCCAGGAGCTGGCCACGGTGCCCGGCATCGGGCCGGCCAAGCTGGACCGCTACGGGGACGACATCCTGTCGGTGGTGGCCGGTTCGGTCTAGGCCCGGGCGGGCCTCGACGAGGCCGGACGGGCGGTGGGCGCCACCAGGAAGATCCACAGGTCCCACACCACGTGGCTGACCACCAGCGCGGCCATGGGCATCCCCGCCGCCGCCAGCGCGCTCCAGTAGGCGCCGGCCGTCCCGGCCGCGCCGGTGAGCGTGAGGTTTCCCGTGACGACGTGGGCTCCGCCGTACGCGGCGGCCGCCGCCGCCGCGCCCCTCCAGCGGCCGAGCCGCTCAGCTAGTCTGCGCTGGATTAGCCCTCGCCAGAACAGCTCCTCCGCCGGGCCGATCACCAGGGCGAGCCGGCCGGCCAGCTCGCCGGCCGGGCGAAGCGAGCGCAGCTCGTAGACCTGGTCGATCTCGTCGGCCCCCTTGGGCATCAGCCGGCGAGCGAATCGGTCGCCCACCTGGAAGATCGCGTACAGCCCGGCAGCGGCGGCCACGCCGAGCCCGACGTCCCGGGCTCGGATCCTGGTGTCACGGAGCTCCGGCTCGGCCAGCAGGGCCACCGTCCCGAGCGACAGCCCGGTTGCCGTCATGCGCTGCCAGAACCGGGCCCGGGGCCCGCGGAAGGTCGCCGCGAACGCGCCGTAGGCGGCCGGGATGGCGGCCATGAGGATCCTGTCGCGACCCGGCCTCACTTCGGGGACCCGGTCCCCCGCCGGCCCTCCGGTCACCGCACCGCCGCGGCGATGACCAGCCCGATGACCAGCAGGAACCCGAACGCCGCGTGCAGCTGCGCGGTCTCCAGGTCGATCATCGCGATGGCGCGCTGCTGGCCGATCGACCCCAGCTCGGAGTCCCGGATCACCCGGACCAGCAGCGGCAGGGACAGGAGCGCCAGCAGGGACTGCACCGGCAGGGCCTCCACCAGCACCGCCACCCCCAGCGCGAGGTAGGCGCCGACCACGAGGGCCAGGTAGCCGATGTGGGCGACGCGGCGCCCCACCCGGACCGAGAAGGTCGACCCGCCCGCGCGGGCGTCCTCGCCGATGTCGCGCCACTCGTTCCCGTGCAGGATGGCCGTCACCAGCAACCCGACGGGGATGCTCACCGCCACCGTGGCCCAGTCGAACGTCCCCGTGATGACGAAGTACGACCCGATCACCATCAGCGGCCCCATCAGCAGGAACACCAGCGGAAGCCCCAGGGCCCGGAACTTGTACTCGAGCGGCGGCGCGGTGTAGCCCCATCCGCCGATCAGCCCGGCCAGCCCCAGCAGCACCACGGGCCAGCCCCGCTCCACGATCATCCACACACCGAGGCCCGCCGCCGCCACAAACGCGGCCAGGGCGATCAGGAACGCTTCTCGTTCCGTCACGCGGCCCTTCAGCAGCGCGTGGCTGGCCCGCGGCGACGTGATCTTGTCGACCCCCTTGCGCACGTCGTAGATCTCGTTCACCACGTTGGTTCCGACGTGCAGAAGCACCGAGCCGAACAGCGCAGCGAGGAACAGCCCCCACGTGAACCGGCCCTTCAGCGCGGCCAGCCCGGCCGCAGCGGCGACGGGGACGGTGGACGCGGTGAAGCTGAACGGGCGGATGATCTCGTACCAGGCCGCGGCTCGCCGGGCCAGCCGGACCCCCGGGCCCAACCGTTCCTCGTCCGCCAACCCGCCGCCGGCCGTGACGGCCGCCGCGTCGGATTCCCGCTGCGCGGGTACGGCGGCCCGGGCCCGCCCGCTGCCGTACAGCGCGGCCACCTCCAGCAGCGCGTCCACCTGCTCCTCGTTCTGGACCACCGGCTGGAGCACCGGAAGGTCCATGCCGGCGTGGTGGTAGTCCCACACCCGTTCGGCGATGTCCTCGCGCGTCCCACACAGCAGGAAGGCGTCCATCATCTGGTCGGGGATGAGCTCCGCGGCGGCGTGGTAGTCCTCCGAGCGCCACAGGGCGGCGATCCGGTCCCGCAGCCCCAGGTCGAGCCCGGCCCGCCGCAGGGCCACGTCCGTCTGGATGGCCATCATGTAGATGACGAAGGGCTCTCGCTTGGCCCGGTTCAGGGCTTCCCGGCGGCTGGCGTCGACCAGCCCGAACAGGTACCCCGCGACGTGCACGGCGTCCTCGGAGCGACCGGCCTCCACGGACGCGCGGCGGATCTTCGGGACCATCTTGCGGAACGACGCCAGCGACTCGAGGGGCCGGGCCAGGTAGCCGTCACCCTTGCGTCCGGCCAGCTCGAGCATGGGCGTGCGGTATCCGGCGACGTAGATCGGCACGTGGTGGACCGGCGGGAACATCGGCTCGACCGGCGGCACGCCGTCCACGCCCGGCGGGATGCGCTCCCCTCGCCACAGCGCCCGCACCGCGTCGATGGCCGCGCTGACTCGGTCGTGACCCTCCTGCGGCGTGTACGGGATGCCCATCTGGGCCAGGCGCAGCGGCAGCGCGCTCCCCAGCCCCAGGATGATCCGGCCCGGCGCCATCTCGTCGAGCGACGAGACGGTCATGGCGATCAGCACCGGGTGGCGCGTGAACGGGTTCACCGCCCCCAGCGCGACGTGGGTGTCCTCGACCTGCGAGGCGATGGCGGAGGCGTACGTCACGGCCTCGCGCTCGAAGTAGGAGTCGTGGATCCACACCGAGTCGAGGCCGGCCCGCCGGGCCCGGTCGGCCCAGTCCACGGCGTCGGACACCGAGCCCCGCGCCGCGAGGCCCAATCCGACCCGCCGTGCCAGCTCAGCCATGCCGTAACCTCACGCCTTGCTCACGCCGATCCCCCGCCGGGCGGTCCAGAGCGTAACCATTCCCGGTGCCAGCGAACGCGCCCGCACGACGTCGAATCCCGCCTGTTCCAGCATCTCCGCGACCTCGCCCGGCGGCGGAAGCTGCGCGAGCGAACGGGCCAGGTAGCGGTAGGCGTCGCGGCGACCCACCAGCGAGCCCAGCGCCGGCGCGGCCCAAGAGAAGTACGCGTCGAACAGCCGCCCGGCCAGGCGGCCGCGTGGCTCGGTAACGTCGACGATCCCGACGGGGGCGCCGGGGCGGAGGACCCGGGCCAGCTCGGCGAATGCCGCCGGGAGGTCGTCCAGGTTCCGCAGCACGAACCCGCTCACGGCCCCCTCCAGGCTTTCGCCGGCGAACGGCAGATGGAACATGGAGCCCCGAACCAGCCGGACGCGAGGGCCCAGCCGCCGACTCGCTTCCGCGAGCATCCCGGCGCTGACGTCCACCCCCACCACACGGCATCGACCGGCCAACAGCTCGCCCAGGCGGCCCGTGCCGCACCCCAGGTCGAGGACGATCGCCCCGCGGGGAACGGTGACGGAGGCCACCGTCCGCCGCCGCCACCACCGGTCGAACCCGAACGAGAGGAGGTCGTTCAACAGGTCGTAGCGGCTCACGATCTGGTCGAACATCGCTCGGACCCGCTGCTCGGGAGGTGCCGTTCGCCGGCGCGAGGGACGCTGCACCGGAGCTCAGGCCAGGCGGGCCGCGACCAGCCCGGCGGCCAGCAGCGACAGGGCCAGCGCCAGGATCCGAAGGGCCAGCTCCGGGGCCGCGCGAAGGACGGCGGCGTCCAGCCGTTCCACCGAGCCGTCCGCGTACTCCACCGAGCCCTCCACCCGAACAGCGCGACGCCGGAGCCTTCGAACCGGCGTGGACAGTGTCCGCTGGGCCGCGGAGAGTCCGGCGCACCCCGCCGCGACCACGATGCCAGCGGGCCGGAGCGTTCCCGCCTGGGCGAAGGCTCCGGTCAGCGCGGGGAAGGCCCCCCAGGCGAGGGCGAACCACAGGTCCCCGTGGAACCGGCCCCGGAACAGCTCGAGGTTGTAGGCCAGCACGATGAACGCGCCGAACGCCACGAACGCCAGCAGCCACCACGACACCTTGGCCGCCCCCAGCACGCCGAGCCCCACGGCCCCGGCCAGCGCGATCAGGGCCATGGCCCACAGCACGCGGTCGGGGATGCGGGTGGCGAGCGGCCTGCCGGAGAGCTCGTCCAGCGCATGCGCGGTGATGCCCACGCCCAGGAAGAACGCCAGGACGCTGGCTCCCAGCCGTCCGCCGTCGAACCGCGGCGCCACCGCCGCGCCGATGGCGACGTAGGACAGGTGCCAGGCCGTGTACGGCGGGTGCAGGAGGGTCCAGTAGTCCCGCCAGCCGCCCGAACGAAGCGCGTAGAACGCGGGCCGCGCGTCGCTCTTCAACGTCCCCTCACGCACGTTTCGTTCCCCAGATCACGATGCCGCCACCCAGGCTCATGGACCGGAACCGAACGTCCGTGAGCCCGGCGGCTCGCCACATCCGGCCCTGATCGGCCACAGGGTACCGCCGGTAGAACTCCGAGATCGACGGACCCAGGAACCGCCCGGTCCGGTACCACGCCATCGAGGCGAGGCGACCCGCCGCCGGAAGAACCAGCCTGGTGTACAGCCACCACGCACGGCGCCACGCAGGGTGCACGGGCACCATGAACTCGAGGTTCGCCAGGACGCCTCCCGGCCCCAGGACCCGGGCCAGCTCGGCCAGCTCCGCCGCCGGGTCGTCCACGTACCGAAGCAGGTACGTGAACGTGACCGCGTCGAACGTACCGTCCGGAAAGGGAAGCCGCTCGCCCTGTCCGAGCACGAGCGAGATCCGGCCGTCGAGCCCGTGGGCGGCGACGTTCGCCACCCCGGACCGAAGCATGGGCTCGCTCTGGTCGAGCCCGATGACCCTGGCGGCCCCCCGCCGGGCCACCCCCACCGCCACCCGGGCCGTTCCAGTCGCGACGTCCAGGACCAGCCCGGCGCCGGCCGGCACGCGGGAGGCCAGGAACCGGCGCCACCGGCCGTTCTGGCCGAACGAGAGCAGCTCGGCCATGAGGTCATAGCTCGGCGCGATGCCGGCGAACAGGCGCCGGGCGTGCCGGGTGCGGGGCGACGCGGCGACGGCTATGCCGGAAGCACCTTCTGGAGGAACCGCTCGATCGCCGCCGTCACGGCGTCGGGGTTCTCCACGGTCGAGGAGTGCCCGGCCCCAGGGATCTGCACCATCTCCACCAGGTTCGGCAGGCCGTCGGCGAGCGCCTCCGCCTTCTCCATCTCGATGGCGACGTCCTCCTCGCCGTGGATGACAATGGCCGGCGCGTCGATCTCCCCAAGGCGCTCGGTGATGTCGTCGCGCCTGGTCACCGCGTGCATGGCCTCGACGGCGTCGAACGTCGGCTGGGCCATCCAACGCTCGATCCAGTGCCGCTTGAGGTCGTCGCCGGCGCTCGCCCCCAGCATGAACAGGGTGGCCTTGCCGAGGAGGTCCTCGTTCCACCCGTCGGCGGCGCCGACCTGAGCGGAGGCCTCGTACAGCGGGGCCCGGTTGGGTTCCTCTGGTCCGGCCTGCGTGTCGATGAGGATCAGGCCGGCCACGCGCTCGGGGTGCCGGAGCGCCGCCCGCAGGGACTGGAACCCGCCCGCGCTCACCCCGCCCCACACCGCCCGGTCGATGTCCAGGTGGTCCAGCAACGCGACCTGGTCCTCCATCATGTCCCACTGCGTGTATTCCTCGGCCCGGTGCTCGGAGCCGCCGTGCGCCCGGAAGTCGGGGGTGACGAACCGGTAGCGGTCGGACAGGGCCTCGACCTGCGGGTCGAACATGGTGTGGTCCATGAGCAGGCCGTGGATCAGCAGGACCGGCGCGCCGTCCCCCCGGTCCTCGTACGCCAGGGTCCAGCCCTCGTGCTCGAACTGGGGCATTGCGGGTCTCCTCGGTGCGGGAACACCCCATCTTGGGGCGCCCGCGCCGGGGCCGCAAACCGTCGACCGGTGCCGGTCAGCTACGCACGGAGAGCCGGCGCGCCGCCATCTGCGCCGGCAGGATGTGCCGGTACCTGAGCGGGATGGCCGGCCGGAACGCCCGCAGCGCCCGCAGGCTGGCCCGGAGCGCGGCCTCCTTGCCGGCGCTCCAGCCCACGCCGTACTGCTCGCGAACCGGCGGCGGCAGCGTCCCGAAGGCCCACCACGAGACCGCGTGGAGCACCGGCCGCCACTCGGCCTCCCTGGGAGGATCGTGGAACAGGCCGGCGACGTCCCGCGCGGCGTCGGTGACCTTCAGGACCCCGCTCGCCACGACCTCGCCGACGTACGCGCGAAGGCCCGCCGCCGTCGGCGGGATGCGGTCCCGGGAGAGGCCCAGCATCTCCGCGGCCAGCATCTGCTCGCGATGGAACCGGTCCCGCCCAGCGGTGTTGAGCCGCCCCACGGTGAGCTCCTCGAACAGCAGCGCGCTGTCCACCAGACACGCGTGCACCCACAGCAGGAGGTCCGGGTCGAACGCGTCGTACGGGAGCCCCGTCACCTCGTCGATGCCGCGAACGGTGCGGTGGACGGCGTTGATCCGGTCCGCCGCCGACTGCGCCTCCTCCCGGGTCCCGAACGTCAGCGCGGAGTTCAGCGCCAGCGTTCGCTGGAGGCGCTTCCATGGATCCCGGACATAGAAACCGGTCTTGCGGGCCCCCGCGATCACCAGCGGGTGGGCCGCCTGCATCAGGAGCGCCCTGGCCCCGCCGAACAGGACGGTCGTCTCCCGGTAGACCTGCCAGGAGACGCTCTCCGGTCCAAAGAACCCGGTGGAGTCACCGTCCCCGGCCATGGCCATCACGGTACCCGCGTCGTCACGTGGCGCGTCGGCCATGGCCCCAGTAGAACGCATCCGCACGCGTCACCGACACGTTCCAGCCCAACTCCCCGAGCCGGCGCTGCAGCTCAGCGGCGTCCCACAGGACCTTGATGGCGTGGTGCTCGGATCCGTCGAGCAACTGACGGCGCACCACCCCCGCGGCCTCGTCCACGAATTCCTCCTGCCAGTGGGTATGCCGGCCCTCGTCCATGAAGAACACCCTGCCGCCGGGGGCCAGGAACGCCGCCACGCGATCCCAGAAGCGTTCGAAATGCCTGGGCGGCACGTGGGACAGCCAGAACGAGAAGAACACCACGTCGTACCGCCCGTCCGGCTCCCATGAGAAGACGTCGGCGTGGAGGAAGCGGACCGTCGGGCTGCGGACCCGGCGCCGAGCAGCGTCCAGCATCTCCGGCGAGGCGTCGAGCGCGGTGATGGAGTCCGCGAACGGCACCAGCTCTCGCGTGTACAGACCAGTGCCGCGGGCCAGCTCCAGCACACGGCCCCTCGGCTCGAACTCGCGCAACGCACCCCGTAGCACGCGGTCCTGCTCCGCGAGGGGGTCGCCCGGCGGGCGCACGGTGGCGTCGTACTCGCCGGCCCGGCGCCGGTAGTAGTCGACCTGCTCCGCCAGCCAATCCGGCGAGTCCCCCATCCACTCCCCCGTGCCGAGAGGCGCTCGTGCCCCTATGAACCGCTCGCCGCGCGCCGGGCGGTGATGTACCGGAGCAGGCCGCCGGCCAGCAGCTGCTCCCGCTCGTGCTGCCCGAGGTTGTTGCCGACCGTGAACTCCTGCCCTTCCATCTCCAGCGTGAACGTCGTGCTGCCCGACTCGATCTCGGTCCGGATCCGCGGCAGCCGCCACTCCTGGCCGATGGCCGCCTTCGAGTACACGTCGTCGTCGATCAGGATCGGGACGATGCCGTTGTTGATGAGGTTCCGCCGGTGGATCCGATGGAATCCCTTTGCGAACACCGCCCGGACGCCCAGCTGGAGCGGGGCCAGCGCGGCGTGCTCGCGCGACGACCCCTGCCCGTAGTTGTCCCCGGCCACGATGAACCCGCCGCCCCACTCCTTGGCCCGGCCCACGAACTGGGGGTCCTCCTTGCGGAAGCAGTACTCCGCGATCGCGGGGATGTTCGACCGCTCCGCCATGACGATCACGCCGTCCGGCGACATCGAGCCGGTCGAGATGTTGTCCGGAAGCACGATGAGAACCTTGCCCTGCAAGGCTTCCGGAAGATCCGGTGGGACGGGGGGCGGTTTGATGTTCGGGCCCCGCATGATGGTCACGGTGGCCGCCTCCTCGGGAGGAGGAGGCCAGATGAGCATGAAGTCGTCGGTGACCGGCTTGGGCGCTCTGATCGCCGGATACTCCATGCCGAGGTCCCGCGGGTCGGTGATGACGCCCTTCAGCGCGGTCGCCCCGGCGACCTCCGGTGAGGCCAGGTACACGTAGTCGTCCTCGGTCCCCGACCGTCCCTGGAAGTTCCGGTTCATGGTCCGCACGGAGGGCTGCCCGGAGGGCGGCGCGGCCCCCATCCCCACGCACGGCCCGCAGGCGGGCTCCAGCAGCCTGGCGCCGGCCGCGATGTAGTCGGCCAGCACGCCCGTCTCCACGATCATGTTCAGGGCCTGACGCGAACCGGGCGAGACGGTCATGTCCAGCCACTCGTTCACGCCGCCGCCCGTCTTCACGACGAAGGCCGGGATGGCCAGGTCCTCGTAGGACGAGTTCACCGACGACCCCACGCAGACCTGCGCGACCTTCGTCCCCGCCACCTCCCGAACCGGCACCACGTTGTCCGGGTTCCGGGGCTTGGCAATGAGCGGCTCCAGGTCGGCCAGGTCGATCACCATCTCCTCGTCGTAGTGCGCGCCGTCGTCCGGCAGCAGCTCACGGAAGTGGTCGGGCCGTTGCTGTGCCTCCAGGAACTCCCGGGTCCTGCCGTCGGCCGGGAAGATCCCGAACGTCGCCCCGAGCTCCAGGATCATGTTGCAGATCGTGGCCCGCTGCGGGACCGACAGCGTCGCCACGCCGTCGCCGTCAAACACGTACGCCTTGTTGATCCCGCCCTTCACGGTGAGTCGGCGGAGCATCTCCAGGATCACGTCCTTCGCCGACACCCAGGGCCGGAGCTCGTTCTCCAGGACCACTCGCACCTGCGTGGGGTACTGGAGCTCAAACGGCTCCCCCGACATGACCACGGCTGCGTCCATCCCGCCGATCCCGAGCGCGGCCATCCCCATGGCCCCGGCGGTGGTGGTGTGCGAGTCCGACCCCACCAGCGTCGCATACGGCTTGTCGAACCGCTCCAGGTTCACGTAGTGGGAGATGCCGTTGCCGGGGCGCGAGAACACCGCCCCGTATCGCGCCGAGCAGGTCTGGAGGAAGAAGTGGTCGTCGGGGTTCTTGTGGTCGAGCTGGATCATGTTGTGGTCGACGTACTGGATCACCAGCGGAACCTGGACCCGGTCCTGCCCCAGCTGCTCGAACTCCATCCAGGCCATGGTGCCGGTGGCGTCCTGGAGCAGGACCTGGTCGATGCGATAGGCGATGGCCTCTCCGGGCTCCATCCTGCCGGACACCAGATGCTCCTCGACGACCTTCTGAAGGACGTTCTGCGCCATCTCGCCACCTTTCGACAGCCCGCGGGTCCAGCTTATCCTCGGCTCCCGGCTGGTGGACTTCCCATCCCGCCCCCGCGACAATCACGAGTCCGAACGCGGCTCACCCCAACCCATGCTCCTCATCGCCGGCGTCCTCGTGATCGGTCTCGTCCTCGGCTACCTGGCCGGTGGGCGGCTCCGGAACTTCGAACACCTCCGCCTGCGCTGGTGGGCGCTGGCGCCTCTCGGGTTCCTCATGCAGCTCGTCCCGCTGCCGCTCCAGGGGCACCTCGAGCGGCAGGTCTCGGTGGGGCTCCTCATCGCGTCGTATCCGGTGCTGCTCGCGTTCGTCGCCCGCAACATCCGTCTGCCGGGCCTGCCCCTGCTGTTCATCGGCCTGGCCATGAACCTGCTGGTGATCTCGGTGAACGACGGGATGCCGGTGACGCGCCACGCGCTGGAGGCGTCGGGCCAGGGCAACCTGCTCCAGGACCTCATCCACAACGGCGGAGCGAAGCACCACCTGGCCGGGTCGGGCGATGTCCTGCTTCCGCTCGGAGACGTCATCCCGATCGGGAAACCGATCCGGCAGGTCGTGAGCGCGGGCGACCTGGTGGTCTACGCGGGGATGATCTGGCTGATCGTCGCGGTCATGCGGAGACGGCCGCGCGAGACGGCGCCGGCTCCGCCACCGGCACGATCTGGTCGCTCGGCGGGGTCTCCTCCGGGGCCTGCCCCGCGTCCTGGAGGTACGTGGCCGGGAACCGAACCGTGATCGTGGTGCCCTCGCCGGCCGCGCTGTCGATGGCGAACACGCCCCCCGCCACCGTGGCGCGCTCCCGCATCATGGCCAGCCCGAAGTGATCCTCCGGGCCCGGGGCCTGGGCGTCGAATCCGATCCCGTCGTCGCGGACCGTGAGCTCGACGCCGTCGTCGACCGGCTGCAGCGCGATCCACACGTTCCCCGCACCGGCGTGCTTCAACGCGTTCATCGCCGCCTCGCGGGCGATGTGGTAGATGAGCAGCTGGATCGCCGGCGGCAGCCCCATCGGAGTGATGTCCGTGTGGAACCGGACGCCGGAGCCCTCGCCGATGTCGCTGGTGAAGCTGACGAGCGCCTCGGCCAGCCCGGCCCGCCCGAGTGGCGAGCGATGCAGGTCCCGGATGAGGGCGCGCACGAGCTCCGAGGTGCGGTTCTTGGTCTCGCGGATGGCCTCGAGGTCCTGCGCCGCCGTGGCCGCGTCGCCAGACTTGAGATGCCGCCGCGCCAGGTCGACCTGGAGCGAGAGCCGGAACAGCAACTGAGCCAGGTCGTCGTGCAGGTACGCGGCGATCTGCGTGCGCTCGTCCTGCCGCTCCTCCGCCATGCGGTTGGAGAGCGTCCGCATGACCAGCTCACGCTCCTTGAGCTCCCGATGCGCCTCCTCCAACGCACGGCTCCGAAAGAACATCTGCCGCGCAAACACCAGCGGCATGAGAACCGCAGGCACCGACCAGAACCCGACGCTCTCGTACAGATGCGCCAGCAGCACGCCCAGAACGCCCAGTCCCAAATAGCTCACAAGGAACTCGCTGGCCCGACCAATGTGAAGCCTCTTGAGAACCTCAATCGGGGGAAGTCCATGTTCTACTGATGCGAACGCCGTCACGAGTGCGATGTTTGTCGCATGGTCGGCCAGCACCGCCGCGCCGGCCCCCAGAGCCAGGATCGGTATCGATGAATCTATTGAAGCAAGGTGATGAAAGACCAGACTCCCCAGCATCACTGAAAGCGTGACCTGGCACCGACCGAACGCCGCCTTGCCAATGGAGATCTGACGGGTTAGTTCCCTTCGGTCAAAGGAGCCCACCAGGGCAATGAGACCAGCCGCGCCCGGCGAGTAGAGCAAGCCAACCGCCATTAGGATCGGGGAGTCCATACTGACTTGTATTCCCCGCCAAACTGGCACGGGGAGAAGAACCACGACTACGACAACAGCCGCCCAGAGGATCACATCGGTCAGAGGAAGTCCGAACGGGGCTCTTACCAGCAGAAACGCCAGCAGCCCCAGCGTCGGGAACACTACGAGAAGCTCCAGGCCAGCAAGTAACCTACGCTGGCGGACTCGACGTCTGTCCGCGAAAAGTGGAGGCGGCGGTCTCTTCACCCTGGCTCACTTAGGTTGATTTCCATTCCATCGTCGGCTCAGGCTGGGGATGAATCAATCGGAAGGCCGGCGTAGTCTGAGTCTTACATAATATGCTGTAGGTTATCTGGGGCCTTGTCCCCCAACCGGGGGTCACCCGATAGTAGCTTCCGAGCTGTTCCGCCTGTGGCGGCCTTGGCAGACATGGGCGGAGTGGTTACCGATAGCGAAGAAGAGGGGGTCCCCCCACCTCCTTAGGGAGATGGGAAGGAGGCATGGGCATGGTGCGTCTTATGAAGCGGCTTGCGATCGCGGCTGGTTCGCTGCTGACACTGGTGATCGCGGGCGGCGCTCATTTCCGGAACTGAAGTCAGTCGGCGAAGGCTGCCTTTGAGGGGAACTTAAGGGCTCGGTGGATCTTTTCTAGGTCCCAAAACTTGCTGCCTGGTGTATGGCTGAGTGCAGACGGGCAGTAGGGAGAGCCTTTTCAGGGGTTGGCTCGCATCTCAATGGAAGGAAAGATCCCCACGATCTGGGTTCCCTTGCCGGGCCTTGAGTTGACGTCGAGGACCCCGCCCGCGAGGTAGGCCCGTTCCTTCATCATCTCCAGGCCAAAGTTCTGGTCCGGATCGACTGCTTCGGGCGAAAAGCCCAAGCCGTCGTCTGTTACGAGTAGCCCCACGTGCTCTCCGTCTTGGAAGAGCCGGACCTGGATCAAGGACCCTCGTGAGTGGCGAGTGGCGTTCTGCAAAGCCTCCCGCGCGATCTGGTAGAGGAGAAGCTGAACTTCGGGCGTTCCTCCCGTCTCCTCGATGTGCGCCTCTATCCGCCCTCCCCAACTCCCGGCGAGGTCGTCGACCAGCAGGCGAAGCGTGGAGGCGAGGCCGCCTACGCCCAACTCACTTCGCCGCAGATCTCTGATCACCTCTCGGAGCACGGAACGGGCGCGTTGGTTGGCCTGCAGAAGCCTCGGGATGTCGTCTTCGAGCGCGAGAAGACGCCCGGATTTCAGTTCCTCCCTGATCACCTCGGCGTGAAGGGTCGCGTTGTAGAGGGCCTGCTGAACATCGTCGTGGAGGGCAGAGGCAATGCGAGCTCGCTCGTCGTGCCGCTCTTCGGCAATTTTTACCGTCATGTCAGTCAGGGCGCGATGCGCTCGGCGAATCTCCGAGACTTGGGCCTCCAGCCGCTTTCCATACGTGAACACTTGCCGAGCCAAGACGAGCGGGACAAGAAACTCCGCGAGAGCCCATGCTCCAGCACCCTGATAGGCGCTTACCAGAACAACAGCTAGAAGCCCGAAGCCCAGGTACATCATTCCGAACGGCAGAGTCGGGCCGAACTTCATCTCGAGGAGGACGCGGCGCCAAGGACTTCCCCTCTTGAACCCTGCTGCAGCCGCTGCGAGTGGAGCGTTCACCAATACGTCCGCGATGAGTCCGAGAAACGCGGGGGCGAGCAAGAATGGCCAAGACCTGCCCTCACCACCCGCGAGTGAGAACACATAGCCGGCCCCGACCACACTGAGCGAGACTCGAGCGTGGTTGAAGAGGGCATTCAGCAGGGACACGCTTCGTTTGAGTTCCCGAGCGTCGAACGCGCCCAACAGCGCCATCAGACCTCCGACGGTCGGGCCAAAGACGTAGGCGGCGGCAAGGAGAACAGGCAAATCGAACGTCAGCTCGATCTCCCGGCCAAATGAAACCGATGACAAGCTTGCGGTGACGGCAAGGGCAGTCCAGACAGCGAACACGGCCGGGTTGACGCTCAGTGGGTGGTCTCGAAGAGCGAGGCTGCCGACGAGCGTCACCGCCGCCACCGCTATCGTGCACCAGGCGAGGACCCTGAAGGCTAAGGGGTCGGGGGAGGGCGTGCGGCGTCGGAGAGGGAAATCTCGCGTCGAAGCTGTGATTGAAGCAGCCATCCCTGCCCCCCCTGATCGCATCATTAGGTGGTAGGGGTACGGGGTCAACCCCGTTTCTGTTGCTGGGTGGGGGATCTTCGTACTACCCGTATTGACTAGTCAGGGGGTGGGCACATCTCGGGGCCAGCCCGGGAGCACCCTTGGAGAAGGGCTCAGGGAATGGCTCTCTTCCCGGCTGCAGGGAAGATCCCCACGATTTGAGTTCCCTCACGGGGCCGCGAGGTGATCCTGATGGTCCCGCCAGCGAGTTGAGCCCGTTCCTTCATGATCTCGAGGCCGAATCTCTGATCCGGGTCGACCGCGTCAGGCAAGAACCCTTCGCCATCGTCCGCCACGAGCAGGGCAATGTGCTCACCGTCTCGGAAGAGTCGGACTTGGATCGACGAGGCTCGGGAGTGCCGCACAGCGTTCTGCAAGGCTTCACGACCTATCTGATAGACGAGAAGCTGAACCTCGGCCGTGCCATCCGTCTCCTCTATGTGCGCTTCGAGGCGCCCTTCCCACCGGCTGGCAAGGTCATCGACCAGCGAGCGAAGTGTGGAGGCGAGACCGCCAACCCCCAACTCGCTCCGCCGCAGATTTCTGATCACTTCTCGGAGCACTGATCGAGCTCGTTGGTTGGCTTGTAGAAGCCTCGGAATGTCGTCCTCCAGGGCGAGGAGGCGGCCAGACTTCAATTCCTCGCGGATCACCTCCGCATGAAGGGTTGCGTTGTACAGGGCCTGCTGAACGTCGTCGTGGAGCGCCGCCGCAATGCGGGCTCGCTCGTCCTTCCTTTCCCTCGGCAATGGTCGTGCTCACGCCGGTCAAGGCTCGTTGCGCACGCTGCGCCGCGACCGTCTGAGCGTCCAGTTTCGTGCCGTGCGAAAAGACCTGCCGGGCGAGGAGCAGGGGCACGATGAACTCAGCAAGCGCCCACTGCCCCGCATCTCGGTACGCACTCACCAGGACGACGGCCAGCAGACCGAACCCGAGGTATGTGAGCACAAACTGTCCAGGGTGACCGAACTTCAGGTCTCGCAAGACATGCATCCATGACATCCGAAGCTTCAAGGCTCCCCCGATCACCGCGAGCAGCGTGTTTGCGACTACGTCCCCCATCAACCCTGCGAGTGCGGGAAGGACCAGGAGCGGCCAAGCGGTCTCGTTACCGCCAGCGACAATGAAGAGAACGCCAGCGAGCATCACGCTCAACGAGACTTGAGCGTGGTTGAAGAGTGCATTCGCCAGCGAGATCCGGCCTCTGACCTCTCGTGCATCGAACGAGCCCACCAAGGCCATCAAGCCGCCGACAGCTGGCCCGAAAAGATACACCGCGGCAAGAAGAACCGGCATGTCGAACGTCAACTGGATGTCATGGCCGAGGGAGACGGAAGAGGCGCTTGCAAGCACGACCATGGCCGTCCAGCCAGCGAAGACCGCTGGATTGATCTTGAAGGCCTGGGGGTTCAGCGCAAACCTGGATGCCAGGATGCCGAGTGCGAGGGCAAGGGTGCACCAGGCCAGGATCCTGAAGGCTGGGGGGTCGGGGGAGGGCGTGCGGCGTCGGAGGGGGAAATCTCTCGTCGACGCCGTGATTGAAGCAGCCACCCCGTCCCTCGACGCGGATCTTCGGGCCTCGTCGGCCGTGGGGTCAACATGGATCGGAGAGATGGGCGGGGGATATTCGACGCCAGGATGGACTAGTCACGCCGAGCGGCTAGCCTGTCCCCCGGAGTCGCGCTGTGCCTTCACTCCCTCCGGCCCGGCGTGCCACCATTCCGTGATCCTCCCGGAGGCCGATGTCCAACCTCATCGACAACGTCCTGTCCATGCCGGAGTGGGTGGCGCTGCTGATCGTGTTCGCGCTGCCTGCTCTGGAGGCGTCTGCGTTCGTGGGCTTCGTGTTCCCGGGCGAGATCGCCGTGATCCTGGGCGGGGTCCTCGCGTCGCAGCACAAGATCGGGCTCATGGAGGTCATCGCCCTGGCGGTCTCGGGCGCCGTGATCGGCGACGCCATCGGGTACTTCGTGGGGAAGCGGTGGGGGCGCCGGTTCATGGAGCGCACGTTCGGGCGGATCCCTGTGGTCGGCCACCACGTCACCAAGAGCCTCCCGCAGGCCGAGGCGTACCTGGCCCGGCGAGGGGGGTCCGCGGTGTTCTTCGGGCGGTGGACCGCGGCGCTCCGCGTGCTGGTGCCGGGCCTCGCCGGCATGGCGGGCGTGCGGTACCGGACCTTCGCGATCTTCAACCTCCTGGGCGGGCTGGCCTGGGCCACGACCTTCGTGCTGCTCGGGTACGGGGCCGGCAAGAGCTACCGCCGGGTGGAGCATTTCGCGGGACGACTGGGCCTGCTGCTGCTCCTGCTCGTCGTGGTGGTCGTCATCGTCCTGGCCATCGGGCGGTGGGTGGCGCGGCACCCCGAGCGGGTGCGGAGCTTCTGGGCCCGGCAGCTCGAGCGGCCGCGCGTGGCCCGGTTCCGCGCCCGATACCGGCGCCAGATCGATTTCCTGCTGAACCGGTTCCGGCCGGGAACGGCGGTGGGCCTCTCGCTCACCGTGAGCTTCGTGATGATCGGGCTGGCCAGCTGGGCGGCCGGCATCATCGGACAGGACGTCGTCGCGAACGAGGAGCTCACCCGCGTCGACCTCCCCGTGAAGCACTTCTTCGACGCACACCGAACCCACCTCGGCACGACCTGGATGAAGATCCTCACCGAGCTGGGGAGCTGGGCGTTCCTGGTCCCCGTGTTCCTGGGCATCGCCCTGTTGTGGCGGTGGCGGCGGAAGACGTGGCTTCCCCTGGTGATGTTCGCGGCGTCGATCGGCGGCGTGGCGCTGCTCCGCTTCGTGGTGGGCCAGCTCGTGGACCGGCCCAGACCGTTCCCGCCGGCCGGGCTGGGGCCGTTCACGGGGCCCAGCTTCCCGTCCGGGCACACGGTGAAGACGGTGGCTGCCTACGGGATGCTCGCCGCCCTGTACTCGCGCGAGACCCGGTCCTGGGCGAGGCGAGTGGCGGCGTGGATGGGCGCCTTCATCGTGTCGCTGGTGGTCGGGTTCACCCGGCTCTACCTGGGCGCCCACTGGCTGACCGACGTGCTGGGGGCATACGCGCTGGGGACGGCGTGGCTGTTCGCGCTGCTGTTCACCCTGGGGGCCGTGCGAGGGCGCGGGCTGCAGCTGCCGGCGCGCGAGCCGTCGCCCGATCCCATGGTGGAAGGGCCGAGCCACCGCCCATCCGAAGGCGTCAAGCAGTGAACGCGGCATCGAGGCCCTGGCCGGTTCGAAGCGCCCGGACGATGGTGCCGTACGCCCCCGCGGCGTCGTCGCCCATCGAGTCGCGCTCGAGGCGGGTGGCGCCCCGCGAGCGGTCCACCCCCAACAGCCCGAACCGTGGCTCGTAGGAACCCCACTCGTAGTTGTCGTACAGCGTCCAGTGCAGGTAGGCCTCGACCGGGAGGCCTTCCGCGACGGCGGCGGCAAGCCGTCCGAGGTACGCCCGGAGGTAGCGAACCCGGTTCCAGCCGTCGGGACGCGGATACGAGACGCCGTCGTGAACGCGGTTGCACAAGCCGTTCTCCACGACCCACAGGGGAAGCCCGGGCTCGTCGGCGTTCGCCCGGCAGAAGTCCACGAACGCGCCGGGCGCGGGCGGGTCCTCCCACAGGGGCCGGACCGGGTACCGCCATCTCTCTCCGGACGTACGGTGGCCGGGCGCACGAAACCGGCCCTTCGCCCAGGGAGCGTAGAAGTCGATCGCGATCGCGTCGAGCTTGTCGGGCCTCGGTGACGCGTACAGGGCATCGCTGGTCGCGGGCAGTCCGTGGCGGACGTTCCATCGGGCCAGCCCTGCCAGCAGGAGCTCCGAAGCGGCCTGCGACGGGCCCGCCATCCGCTTGCAGACCGACCGCCACCGGGTCCGCCGGTCGGCCAGGTAGGCGGGAAGCGCGTCGCGGTCGACCCCGCGTCTGCGGGCCAGGAGGAGGTCGATGAGGGACCGGTCGCTCTCGTAGATGGACAGGCTGACGTTGTTGGTAATCACCTGCGGGCGCGCCCACCCGCGTTCCACGTGGACGTCGTGAACGGCGTCGTACGCGCGCACGTGCGCGGCGAGGAGGTGGTCCAGGCCGCGGCGCAAGTCCGGCAGATGGAGCGGCCGGCCTCCGGGGAACCAGCCCCCGAACCAGGTCCCGATGGCCAGCGCGTTGATCTCGTTCAGGGTGACGTAGCGGCGGATGGGGGGCTCGCCCCGGGCCGCCAGGCCCTCGTCCAGCAGCGTGACCACCTGGCGGACGTACGCGGCGAACACGCGCGGCGAGTCCTCGCGCTGCCAGAACGAAAGGCCGAGCCACCGCGGGAGGGTGAAGTGGTGGAGCGTCACCAGCGGATCGAGGCCGCGACCCCGTGCGGCCGCCAGGATCTCGACGTATCGCTCAACCGCGTCGCGATCGAACGGCGGCTCTTCCTCGTTCTCGGTGGCGGAGGCGGAGGCGGTGGGCTGGACCCTGGCCCATTCGACGGACAGGCGGAACGTGTCCAGGCCCATCGCCGAGGCCACGTCCAGGTCCTCCTCGAACCGTCGCCAGGAGTCGTTCGCGATGCCGGAGGGCTCCACGCGCCCCGCCGCTTCCCAGTCGTACCAGTTGTTCCTGGGCTGGCCCGGACCGTTGTAGCCGCCCTCGACCTGGAACCCCGCCGTGGCCACGCCGAACGAGAACCCTCCGGGGAACGCGCCGGCCTCGAGGACGGCCAGGTCCGAGACGCGCATGTTCAGGGGCTACCGGTCGTGATCGTGTCGAAGGTACTCGAGCACGCGGGGATCGATCCGGCCCCTTCCGACCCACCGCTCCTCCAGGTTCGCCCAGCCCATGTAGTCGGACAGCGCATCCCACAGGTCCTGCCCCGGGTGGAGCCGGGCCAGGCGCTCCAGGTTCGAGCGGATCTCGTCCTCGACCTCCCCGTCCGCCTCCAGGACCTCGCGAGGGCGCTCGAAGTACAGGTGGTGGAGGTCGAGCAGCCTGGCAAGCTCCTCGATGGGCTGGTCGTGATGATCGACCCGAAGGTCGATGTAGCGGTCGTGGTTGCCGCCGTAGCCACCTCCCGGGCAGGCCACCACGAGTCCGGCGGCCTCCTGTCCCCGGCGGTCGCCTCCGGCCCGCTGGCCGGCACGCAGCGCCTGAACCAGGCGTTCCGCCAGCGGTCCCGCGGCGGCCTGGAACGCTTCCGCCATCGCCGCCACCACCTCCGCCGAGGCCAGGATGTTCCCCTGGCAGGCGAAGCCAGGGCCCGACAGCCCGCCCGCCCATTCGAAGCATTCAGCGCCGGTGAACGTGGCGACTCGTCCCGCGGCATCGACCACGCCGACCTGGCGCTGCTCTCGCTGCGGGTCGCCCTCCAGCAGCCGGTCCACGACGGCCTCCGGCTCGAGGCCCTCGGCCAGCAGGTCCAGGCCCCGTGGCCCGAACGTGACGTCGGCGAGGGCCTGGGTGGCCACGGCTCCGACGCCGCCCCGCGCCCACGGCACGATGGCCCCGGCGGCGAGGAACTTCGACTGCACGGCCACGCCGACCTCGTTGGCCTCGACGTCGACCGCGGCGATCGAGAATGTCATCGCGCTACAGCAAGCTGCGGAGCTCCCACAGCTCCGGGAAGAACCGCTTCTCCAGCGTGGTCCGCAGGTACGACGCGCCGCTCGACCCGCCCGTCCCCGACTTCGACCCGATCTGGCGCTCCACCATGAGGATGTGCCGGTACCGCCACAGCGAGAACAGCTCGTCGTGGGTGAGCAGACCCTCGCCCAGGTGCCACAGGTCTGCGTATTTCTCCCGGTCCCGGGCCACGGCCAGCAGGCTCTGCCGGCGGGCCTCCTCGTCGTCCTCCGGCATGGGAACGCCCGAGGCCCCCAGGAGGTCGCAGTAGGCGTCCCACAGCGTGGGCTCGTCCAGGCGTCGTTCCAGCCGGGCTCGCTCCTCGTCGGAGTCGCCGAGGTGCGTCAGGAAGCCGCGCTGCTTCAGGCCCGACACGAACTCGATCTCCCGGAACTGCACCGACTGGAAGCCCGAGGCCGGGGACAGGTTCGAGCGGAACTCCAGGAAGTCCTGCGGCGACATGGTCTCCAGGACGGCCACCTGCTCGATCAGCACGCGTTCGATGACGTGGATGCGGCCGAGATAGTGGCGGGCCAGATCCGGGTGGCGGGCGAACATGTGATCCCGCGCGGCCTCGGCCTCGAACAGCAGCTCCTTGAACCACAGCTCGTAGGCCTGGTGGACCACGATGAACAGCAGCTCGTCGTGGGCGGGCGGGTCCGACAGCAGGCTCTGGAGGGACAGCAGCTCGGGTACCCGCAGGTAGGAGCCGTAGGAGAGGCCCTCCTCCTCCGCGGAGAGCTTTCCCATCCTCCGGATGGACCGGGAGCGGGAACGCGTGCGCGGCTCGGGCTTGGGCTCCGCCGGAGGTGGCATGGCTCTGATCCTAGACGAGACGCTCCGGTGGCTGCGGGCCGGCGGTGGCCAGCAGGCGGCGGTACCGCTCGGGCCACCGGACCGGCCTGCCTCCGGCCCGGTCGAGCAGCACGGCCACCGCTCGGCCCCGCGCGCACAGCTCGCCTCCTCGGCGGACCTCGACCTCGTACGTGATGGACGTTCGCCCCACGTGGGCCACCGTCAGCGCCACGTCCACCAGGTCACGGTGCCACAGCGGTCGCAGGAAATCGACCTCGATGTGGGCACGAGGGAGCCGGCCGTAGACGTCGTCCAGGAACCCCAGCCGCTCGATGAGGGCCGTCTCCGCGGCCTCCATGAGCCGGGGAATCGCCGTGTTGTGGTAGGCGCCCGAGGCGTCCGTGTCGCTCCACTCGATGCGGCGCTGCACCACGATGGATGCGCCGGCCGGGGCGGGTTCCTGGGTCATGGCCCCCACAGGGTAGTGAGGTAGCCTCCGCCTCGTGGACGTCGGGGTGGGCCTGCCGAACGCGGTTCCGGGGACCGAAGGCAGGGCGGTGGTGGAGTGGGCCAGGCGTGCCGACCGGGGTCCGTTCGCCAGCGTGGGGCTGCTGGACCGGGTCCGCTACGACAGCTTCGACCCGTTCCCGGTGCTGGGGGCGGCGGCGGCGGTGACCGAGCGCGTTCGGCTGGTGACCATGGTGGTGATCGCCCCGATACGGACCGCGGCGCTGCTGGCCAAGCAAGCCGCGTCGGTGCACGAGCTCTCCGGAGGGCGGCTGACGCTCGGGCTCGCCATCGGAGCCCGGCACGAGGACTACCACGCCGTCGGGGTCGATCCGAAAGGCAGAGGGCGGCGGTTCTCGGAGCAGCTCGCCGAGATTCGGGACGCCTGGGAGGCGGGCCGCCTCGGCCCGGCGGCACGTGGCGGGCCGGAGCTGCTGGTCGGCGGGTGGATGGGCACGGCCATGGCCCGGGTGGCCCGGTTCGCCGACGGGTACGTGCACGGCGGCGGTCCGCCCCGGGCGTTCGAGCGGGCCGCGTCGCAGGCCCTCGCGGCGTGGGCCGACTTCGGCCGCCCCGGGCGGCCCCGGCTGTACGGGCAGGCATACTTCGCCCTGGGCGAGGCGGCGGCCGAGAGGGGCGCCGACTACCTGCGCGACTACTACGCGTTCACCGGGCCGTTCGCCGAGAAGGTCACCGCCGGGAACCTCACCTCTGCGCGAGCGATCCGCGACTTCCTCAGAGGCTACGAGGACGCGGGCTGCGACCACCTCGTCCTCCTTCCCACGGTGTCCGATCCGGGCCAGGTCGATCGCCTCGCGGACGTGCTCGCATGAGAACCGAGCGGAGCTCGGGATGAGGATCGGCATCCTGGGCGGCGGGCCGGCGGGGCTGTACTTCGCGCTGCTGGCCAAGAAGGCCGACCCCTCGAACCAGATCACCCTGATCGAGCGCAACGCGCCCGACGCGACGTTCGGGTGGGGAGTGGTGTTCTCCGAGGAAACGCTGGGGGCACTTCGGGACGCGGATTACGAGAGCTACCTCCAGATCACCGAGGCCTTCGCGACGTGGAGCGCCATCGACGTGGTGTTCGGCGGGCAGGTCGTTCGTTCCCGCGGCCACGTGTTCTCCGGCGTGGCCCGCAAGAAGCTCCTGGAGATCCTTCAGTCCAGGTGCCGATCGGTGGGCGTCGACCTCCAGTTCCACACCGAGTTGCCGGACCTCGGCGTGTTCGACGGCTTCGACCTGGTGGTGGCGGCCGACGGGGTGAACAGCACGGTCCGGCAGCTGTACGGCGGGGAGGTCCGGCCGACCCTCGACGTGCACCGGTCCAAGTACGTGTGGTTCGGGACCGACCTGGTGTTCGACGCGTTCACGTTCATCTTCCGCGAGACCCCGCATGGCCTGTTCCAGGTGCACGCGTATCCGTTCGACGCTCAGACCTCCACGTTCATCGTGGAGTGCAACCAGGCCACCTGGGAGCGGGCCGGCCTCGAGGCCATGACCGAGGCCGAGTCGATCGCGTTCTGCGAGGAGCTGTTCGGGCCGGAGCTGGCCGGTCACAAGCTGATGTCCAACCGCTCGCTGTGGGTCAGCTTCGTCACCGTGCGGTGCGAGTCGTGGCACGTCGGGAAGGTGGTGCTGCTGGGGGACGCCGCGCACACCGCGCACTTCACCATCGGATCGGGCACGAAACTGGCCATGGAGGACGCCATCTCGCTGTCGAACGCGCTGCTCCGCCATCGCGATGTGGAGGCCGCGCTGGTCGAGTACGAGCTGGAACGGCAGCCGGTGGTCGAGCGGTTCCAGGAAGCCGCGCGAGAGAGCGCGACCTACTTCGAGAACGTCATCCGGTATCGGGGATTCGAGCCGCTCCAGTTCTCGTTCCACCTGCTGACCCGCAGCGGACGGATCACCCACCTGGAGCTCGAGAAGCGCGACCCGGCGTACCTGGCACGCGTGGACCGGTGGTTCGCGGGCCACGCCGGCCGGGAGGCGGGCACGATGCACGCCGGCGCGAGGGGTGTGCGCGAGGCCACGGGGACCATCGTCGTGCCGCCCCCGGTGTTTGCGCCGCTCCGCCTGCGAGGCCTGACCCTGCCGAACCGGATCGTGCTGGCCCCGCC
The DNA here is from genome assembly GCA_030774015.1 of Actinomycetota bacterium. NCBI lineage: Bacteria > Bacillati > Actinomycetota > Actinomycetota bacterium. The sequence goes on from JALYLZ010000173.1 coordinate 29,704, forward strand.
CGGCGAGGACCTCGCTTCGGAGGGCCTCCCCGGCGACGACCACCTGGCGCCGCTGCGTGAGGCCGCCGTGACGGGAGCCGGCCTTGTGCTCACCGAGACGGTCGCGGTGTCCGCCCACGGGCGGATCACCTCCGGCTCCGCCGGGCTGTATCGCGACGACCACATGGAAGCGTGGGCGGCCGCGGCCCGAGACGTGCACGAGCGGGGGCAGGCCATGATCGGCGTGGTGCTCGGGCATGCCGGTCGCCGGGGCGCCACCCGGCCCCGCAGGGGCGGCATCGACCGCCCGCTCGCCGACGGCGGGTGGCCGCTGCTGTCGGCGTCGCCCCTCCCCTACACACCGCGGATGCCCGTCCCTCACGAGATGGACGACCGGCGCTTCCGCGACGTCATGGAGGACTTCCTCGCCACGACGGAGCGGGCCGCGGCGTGCGCGTTCGACCTCCTGGTCCTGGATTTCTCGCACGGCTACCTGCTGGCCAGCTTCCTCTCTCCGCTGGCCAACCGGCGTGAGGACGAATGCGGCGGCTCGCTGGAGAACCGGATGCGGTTCCCGCTCCGGGTGCTGGACGCGGTTCGGGCCGCCTGGCCGGCGGAGCGGCCGCTGGCCGTGAGGTACACCGCGGATGACTGCGCGCCCGGCGGCCTCAGCCCGGATGACGTCGTGTCCGCCGCGGAAGCGTTCCGCGATCACGGATGCGACCTGCTGGACGTGGTGGCGGGCCAGACGGTGGCGGCCGACCGGCCCGTCTACGGACGGATGTTCCTGGTCCCCTGGAGCGACCGGGTTCGAAACGAGACCGGGGCTCCGACGCTGACCACAGGCAACATCACGACGGTCGACGAGCTCAACACGATCCTGGCCGCGGGCCGGGCCGACCTGTGCGTGCTGGATCCCAGGGTCCTCGGAAGAAGCGGGTAGTCATGTTCGGCCGCTACCGCATCAGCTTCGCCCGCCCCCCGGTGCCCAGGAGGAACCTGGCCGCGAGCCGCCAGGCCAGCAGGAACAACAGGGTGAACGCGAGGGCGACGCCGATGAAGGCGACGAGCTTCCCGGCGGTGGCCGGCCGGTGGAAGATGGCGTACCGGACCAGGATGCCGCCGGCCACTGCCACCAACCAGGCCGGCAGGAGCGTGCGGAGCGTGGCCTGCCGGTAGGTGCCCAGCACCGCCCCGGCGGCGAACCAGAGCACCAGGATGGGCCCCAGGACCCGAAGGACGCTCGCCGCCGTGACGCCCTCGTCGTGCGTGCTCAGCCCGATCAGGACGAACACCACGAACGCCGCCGTGTCCCCGGCCGCCAGGACGAACCTGGACCGGGCCGTCAGGTCGTCACGCGCCCAGGTCGTACGGCTGGGCGGGGTCCATGTCCAGCCCGTTCGCCACCTGCCACAGCGCGGCCAGCGCCTTGGCGGCGTTGCGGCGGGCGAACGGGGGCAGGTCGTCGCCGTGGTCACGCAATATGGCTTCCAGCTTCCGGTACACCTCGACCAGCGCGGCCTCGGCCTCGTCCAGCGTCACGCCCATCGCGTTCTCCATCAGTGCCTCCGCTCGCCCTCGGAGCCGATGACGGTCCGTTCGTCCAGCACGCGCTTGGCCTTCAGCTCGAACCGCGGAAGCGAGCCGTCCTCCGCCCGCTTCACGCCGAACCGGAGCCCCTCGTGGCTCTCGGCCAGCTCCTTTCCCAGCTGCGACAGGACGGTCTCGGCGTCCACGCCCGCGGCCGCATCCGGGATCTCCACGAGCACCTCGATCTCGTCGCGGATGCCGTCCGCCGTATACAGGTGGACCTGGAACTCGTCGATCTCGGGATGCTCCCGGATCAGCGCCTCGACCGCCCGTGGGTACACGTTCGTCCCCCGAACGAGCTTCATGTCGTCGACCCGTCCCCGGATGCCGCCCTCGTAGATGTCGAAGGTGCGGCCGCACGGGCAGGTCGAACCGGGCACCCGAACCACGAAGTCGCGGGTCCGGTACCGGATCACGGGAATGAACCCGCGGCCGAACGAGGTGACCACGCGCTCTCCCATCTCGCCGTACGGGACGGGCTCGTCCGTGACCGGGTCGACGACCTCCTCGATGTAGTGGTCCTCGATGACGTGCGTCCCGCCCGGCTGCTCGGAGCACTCGAAGATCATGATCGTGCCGAGCTCGGTCATCCCCGCCGTGTCGCCGGCCTTGGCCCCCCACTGCTCCTCGATCAGCCGCTTGGTCGCCGGGATCGAGCCCGCCGGCTCGCCCGACAGGATCACCTTCTGCACCGCGCTCGACGCCAGGTCGATCCCGAGCCCACGCGCTTCCTGGGCCATCCGAAGCGCGTAAGTCGGCGTCGACGCCACCACCGTGGCGCCCATCTCCACGATCTGCCTGACGCGCTGCTCCGTGGTCATGGCCCCGCCGGGCAGCGTCAGGCAGCCGATCTTCTCGCACGCGTAGTGCAGGCCCCAGAACCCGATGAACGTGGAGTAGCCGAACGCGACGAACACGGTATCGGCGGGCCGCACGCCGAACCCCCACAGCCCATAGCACCACATCTCCGCGATCCACTCCCAGTCCTTCAGGGAGTCCAGCACCCGGATCGGCGTGCGGCCGGTCGTGCCCGAGGTCATGTGGTAACGGATCGCGCGCTCAGGTGGCGCGGCCAGGATCGGCCCGTACGGCGGGTGCTCCACCTGGCCCTGCATCCACTCGTCCCTGGTCAGGAACGGGAGACGGCGGAGATCGTCAATCGAGTTGAGCGAATCCGCCGTGACCCGAGCCTCGCGCAGGCGTTCGGCCTGCCAGGGAACCCTGGACTGGGCCCAATCCACGAGTCGCCTGAGCTTGCGAACCTGCAGGGCTTCGAGCTGGTCGCGGGGCATGGTCTCGTGGCGCGGGTTCCAGTACGGCGAGTCGTTCATCCCGGCCCCCTTCGCGGCGTTCCGAGTCGACGTCTCTGTTCGAGCGGCGTTCGAACAACGCCCGCCACGGGCGAGCCCATCGTAGCGACTGGCGCTCGGCCCGTGGTATACGCCTCCCGTGTCCTTCGCCCTCGACCCGGAACACGAGCGCTTGGCGGACCAAGCACGCCGCGTGGCGCGCGAAGCATTGCGCTTGGTGGCCCAAGCGGGCCCGCCGGGACGGGTGAACCGCCCGCTGGTCCGCGCGCTCGCGGACCACGGACTGCTCCCTCGCCTGTTTCCGGAACGGGCCGGCGGCACGGCAGAAGGAGAGGTCTCGGCCATGGACCTCTGCGTGCTCCGCGAATCCCTGGCTCGGGAGTCGACGGAGGCCGAGACCGCGCTGGCGCTACAGGGCCTCGGGGCGTACCCGATCCTTCAGTCGGGATCGCCGGAGCTGGTCGATCGGTGGATTCCCCCGGTGGCGCGCGGCGACGCGATCGCGGCGTTCGCCCTCACCGAGCCCGAGCACGGCTCCGACGCCGGGGAGCTGGAGCTGGCGGCGGATCGCGAAGGTGAGGGCTTCCGCCTGAGCGGCGTGAAGACGTGGATCTCCAACGCGCCCGACGCGGACGTCTACACCGTCTTCGCCCGCACCACGCCCGGCGCCGGAGCGCGGGGCGTGACGGCGTTCACGGTGGCGGGCGACAGCGCCGGGCTGACCGGCACACCGCTGGAACTCATCGCGCCCCATCCAGTCGGGCGCCTGGAGTTCGACGGCGTCCGGGTCGCGGCATCGGACATGCTGGGCGAGTCGGACGCCGGGTTCCGGGTGGCCATGCGCACGCTCGACCTGTTCCGTCCGAGCGTCGGGGCTTTCGCCGTGGGCATGGCCCAGGCGGCCCTCGATGCCGCTGTGGCGCACGCGGCGGAGCGGGAGTCGTTCGGGAAGCCGCTGCGCGAGCACCAGGCCGTCTCGCACCTGCTGGCGGAGATGGCCACACGAACACAGGCCGCGCGCCTGCTCGTCTACTCGGCCGCCTCGGCCCACGACGCCGGCCAGCGCGTGACCATGGCGTCGGCCATGGCCAAGCTGTTCGCCACGGAGACCGCCCAGTGGGTGGTGGACTCCGCCGTGCAGATCCACGGCGCACGGGCGCTCGAGCGCGGGCACCTGCTGGAGCACCTGTACCGGGACGTGCGGGCCCCGCGCATCTACGAGGGAACCACCGAGATACAGCGGGAGATCATCGCGCGCGAGCTGTACCGCTGATGGAGCCGACCGGCGAGGCCGAGCGTCGCCCCGCGGGCCGGGGTGAAGACGACGAGTCGGGCAGCGGGTTCGGCCGGATCCTGGCCCTGTCGGACGGCGTGTTCGCCATCGCCCTCACCCTGCTGGTCCTGGAGATCGCCGTTCCCCGGGGCACCAGCGGCTCCGACCTGGGACGGGCGCTCCTGCACCTGTGGCCGCGGGGGTTCGCGTACTTCCTGAGCTTCGCCATCATCGGGCGGTTCTGGGTCGCCCATCACCTGGCGTTCCGTTACATCGCGCGATTCGACTTCCGGCTGATCTGGCTCAACCTGCTCCTGCTGTTCTTCGTGGCGTTCCTGCCCTTCCCGACGGAGGTCCTGGGCCAGTTCGGGGCGCACTCGATCGCCGCGGTGTTCTACGCGTCGAGCGTCGCGGCGGCGTCCGCCGCGTCCGCGGCAGTGTGGTGGTACGCGTCGGGCCGGGGAGGGCTGCTCCGATCCGGGATCGATCCCGCCCTGGTCCGGCTGGCCCGGATTCGCAGTTTCTCGGGAGCTCCGTTCTTCCTGCTGACCGTTCCGGTGGCCCTGGTCTCCTCGTACGCGGCCATGGCCCTGTGGACGCTGGGGTTCCCGGCCCTTCGCCTGCTCATCTCGATCCGGCACCGGCCCAGAGAGCCCAGAGAGGCCAGATAGCCGCCCGGGCCGGGAACCACACGCCGACCGGGGGTGTACAACCCAACGAAGACGTCAATCGGGTGCACGTGGACGTTCGGTGCGCGGAAGTGGAGGGCCGTCCACTGGAGGAAGCCGAACTCGTCGAGCGGGCACGGCAGGGCGATGTCGGCGCGTACGAGGAGCTCGTTCGCCGGTACCAGCACGTGGCGGCCCGGACGGCCTACCTCGTCACCAGGCTGGCAGCCGAGGCCGAGGACGCGGTGCAGGAGGCCTTCGTGAAGGCGTACTACGCGCTGCCCCGTTTCCGGGGGGACGCCCCGTTCCGTCCGTGGCTGCTCGCCATCGTGGCGAACGAGGCCAGGAACCGGCGGAAGTCGGCGGCCCGGCGGGCCCGGCTGGCCCTGCGGGCGGGACAGGACCGTCCCTCGGGGGATGCGGCTCCATCCCCCGAGGTGGCGGCCCTGGCGGAGGAGGAGCGAACGATCTTGGTGGCAGCGATGAACCGGCTGAAGGAACACGACCGCATGGTCATCGGGTACCGATATTTCCTGGGCCTGTCCGAGCGGGAGACCGCGGTGGCGCTCGGCGTGCCGGCCGGGACAGTGAAGTCTCGCCTGGCCCGGGCCCTTCGCCGCCTCCGGAAGATCCTCGAGGCTTCCTCCGCGGAGCCGCTGGCGGCGCAGGAGGGAGGCCGCGGTGGCTGACCGGCGGTGGCAGATGTCGGACGACCAACTGGAGACCGCCCTGGCCAGCCTGGGGAGGTATCTGGAGTATCCGGAACCGGACGTGGCCGCGGCGGTGGTCGCGAGGCTCACCGCGCGTCCGGCCGCGCGTCCCGGAATCGTGGAACGCCTGCTTCCCCGCCGGCCGGTGCGGCGGGTCGCCGTGCTCGCGCTGGCGATGCTCGTGCTGCTGTCGGGCGCGGCAGTTGCGGGGCGGCTCGGGTTGCCGGGACTTCGGATCATCTTCCAGCCCAAGGCGACGGTGTTGCCGTCCCCTCCACCGGTCGGGACACAGCTGTTCCTGGGCGGGCGCACGACGCTGGAGCGGGCCCGGGACCAGGTCTCGTTCCCGGTGGAGGTGCCACGCGGCCGGCATCTCGGCCCGGCCGAGGTCTACGTGAGCGTCGTTCCGGCCGGCGGGCGGGTGTCCCTGGTGTACCGGCCGCATCCCGGACTGCCGGCGGCCCGGTTCACTGGCGTCGGAGCCCTCGTCACCGAGTTCCGGGGCAGCGTGAACCCAACCCTCATCAAGAAGCTGATGGCGTCGGGCACGAAGGTGGACTTCGTCCAGGTGAACGCCCAGTCCGGGTTCTGGTTCTCCGGGGCCCCACACGAGATCTACTACACCGACGAGCACGGGCGGCCGTTCACCGACAGCGTCCGGCTGGCCGGCAACACCCTGGTATGGGTGGATGCCGAGCTCACGCTCCGGCTGGAGTGCCGCTGCTCCGAGGCACGCGCCATCGCCATCGCGTCGTCGGTGCGCTGACGTCCCGAACCGCCCGGGGCCGCCCGCACCCGCACGGTGAGCGCAGGACCGCATGACGCCGCAGGAACCGATCTGCCGCTCCGGTTGTAGGAAGGGCAAGGCGAGCGAAAGGGAGGAACCATGCGAGCCAGGTTGACGGTGGCGGCGGTGATCGGGACGGTGGTGCTCGGGCTGGCACAGCCGGCGGGGGCGAAGGGCATCGGCGTCGTCAACATCAACGGCCCCAACCTTCCCTCGGGTGGCATCACCATCCCCGGGAACGGGCCGGCCGGGGAGGAGCTGTCCCGGCTGGGGCTGTTCGCGCAGACCAAGGACCGGCCGCCGTGGGCGATCGGGGTCTCGCGTGCCGACCTCGGCCCGAAGTACGTCGTCGAGTACCGGCTTCGGGACTTCCCGGGCGGCTCGGTCACGGTCCGCCAGGACCTGTACCCCTACGCGAAGGACGGGGTCTGGACGTACACCGCCCCGGGCCAGCGTCTCGGCCCAAAGGGACCCCGGATCGACGCCGGATGGTGGGTGGCATCGACCGAGATGCTGGCCGAGCTGGAACGCCTGGGACTTCCCCAGCCCGCTGCTGCGAGCGCGGGAGGCGCGACCCCGATCAACGGTGCTCCCGCGACCCCGGCCGTTCGGGCGGCCGCTCCGCAGCCTGCCGGGCCGGGCCTGGCCTGGCCCTGGATCGTGGCCGGCGCCATCGCCATGACGGCGGTGGTCGTGGGACTTCTGGCCACGTTGCGCGTGCGGCGCGCTACCGGCGTGGCCTGAGCCGGCAGGAGGCTGGCGTGGGCGGGACGGCTCGGTCAGCCCTCCGGCACCACCGCGACGCACACCAGCTCCACCCGGGCCCGGGCGTCGAACAGGCCCCGGATCTCGAACAGGGAAACCGCGGGGAAGTGCCGGCCGAGGCGCCGCCGCCACGCCTCGCCGATCTCGCGCAGCGCGGACCGGTACTCGGCCGCATCGGTCACGAAGATCTGCACCGACACCAGGTGCTCGGGACTTCCGCCAGCCGCGCGCAGCGCCTCCACCACGTTCGCCGCCGCCTGGTCGAACTGGGCCACGATCCCCTCGTCGATCGAGCCGTCCGGCCGGTGCCCGGCCTGCCCTCCCAGGTAGATCGTGCGGCCGGCGGCCGGGACGACCGCGTGGGAGAACCCCTGCGGCGGGAGCAGCTTCTCGGGGTTGATCAGCCGGTGCGGGCTCTCGGCTGGCTGGTTCGCGCCCCCGAAGGCCGGCGGGTCCGTACCATCGGTCACCGGCCGGTCCATGCCATGGTCACCGGCCGGTCCACTCCGGAGGCCGCTGCTCCTTGAACGACCGGTAGAACTCCGCGTGGTCCGCGCTCCGCATCAGCAGCGCCTGGGCCGCCGCCTCCAGCTCGAGGGCGCTGGACAGGTCGACGTCCTGCTCCCTGGACAGCAGCATCTTGGTGGTGGCGTACGCGGCCGCCGGGCCCTCCGCCAGCCGGCGGGCCACGGCCGCCGTCTCCTCACCCAGCCGTTCGTCGTCCACCACCGCCGTGGCCAGCCCGATCAGGAACGCGCCCTCGGCGTCCAGGGCGTCCCCCAGCAGGAGCAGCTCGGTGGCGCGCCCCAGCCCCACCACACGCGGCAGCAGATACGCGGCGCCCATGTCGCCTCCGGCCAGCCCCACCTTGGTGAACAGGAACGCGAAGGACGCCGACCGGGCCAGGATCCGGAGATCGGCCGCCAGCGCGATCACCGCTCCCGCCCCGGCCGCGATCCCGTTCACGGAGGCCACGATGGGGATGGGGCACTCCCGCATGGCCTTGACCACGGCGCCGGTCATGCGGGTGAACTCCATGGTCTCGTGGGTGTCGCGCTCCAGGAGGACCCCGATGATCTCGTCGACGTCGCCGCCCGAGCAGAACCCCCGCCCGGTCCCCGTTAGGACCAGCACGCGGACGTCGCCCCGGTGCGGGAGCTCGGTCAGCAGGTCGCGGAGGTCCGCGTAGACGTCCAGGGTCAGCGCGTTCAGCCGCTCGGGCCGCTGGAAGGTGACGGTGGCCACGCCATCGGCGACGCCGTACCCGAAGTGCTTCCACTCCGAGGTGAACCCGGCGGAGGCGCGGAACGGGCTCACGTCACGAAGCCCTACTCGAATGCCCGGAGACCGGTGAGGGCCTCGCCGATCACGAGCGAGTGGATCTCCGAGGTCCCCTCGTAGGTCAGCACCGACTCCAGGTTGTTCATGTGGCGGAGCACGGGGTACTCGAGCGTGATGCCGTTCGCCCCCAGGATGGTGCGGGCCTCCCGGGCGATGGCCAGCGCCTCGCGCACGTTGTTCAGCTTCCCCACGCTGACCTGCTCGGGCCGCAGCGTCCCGGCGTCCTTCATCCGCCCCAGGTGCAGGGCGAGCAGCTGGCCCTTGACCAGCTCGACCAGCATGTTGGCGAGCTTCTGCTGCGTGATCTGGAACGAGCCGATGGGCTTCCCGAACTGCTCGCGGGTCTTCGCATAGTCGAGCGCCGCCTGGAAGCACGACCGCGCCGCGCCCATGGCCCCCCACACGATCCCGTAGCGGGCCTCGTTCAGGCACGACAGCGGGCCCCGCATCCCCACCACGTCCGGCAGGACGGCGTCGGCGGGCAGGCGGACCTCGTCCAGGACCAGCTCAGAGGTCACCGAGGCCCGCAGCGACAGCTTCCTGGCGACGTCCTTGGTGGTGAACCCTGGCGTGTCCGCCGGCACCACGAACCCGCGCACCCCGTCGTCGGTTCGGGCCCACACGATGGCCACGTCGGCGATGCCGCCGTTGGTGATCCACATCTTGGTTCCGGACAGCACCCAGTCGTCGCCGTCGCGCTTGGCCCACGTGCGCATGGAGCCCGGGTCCGAGCCCGAGTCCGGCTCGGTCAGGCCGAAGCATCCGATCGCCTGGCCGGCGGCCATCCGGGGGAGCCATTGCTGCTTCTGCTCGTCGGAGCCGTACTTCCAGATCGGGAACATGGCCAGCGAGCCCTGGACGGACACGAAGCTGCGGAAGCCGGAGTCGCCGGCCTCGAGCTCCGTGCACGCCAGCCCGTACTGCACCGCGCTGGCGCCGGCGCAGCCGTACCCCTCCAGGTGCATCCCCAGCAGCCCGAGCCGGCCGATCTCGGTGGCCACCTCCGTGGGGAACTGGGCACGCTCGAACCATTCGTCGATGCCCGGCAGGACCCGGTCCCGGACGAAAGAACGGACCGTGTCCCGGACGGCGCGTTCCTCGTCCGACAGCTGCGCGTCCAGCCCGAGGAAGTCCAGCGCGTCCAGTGAGGGCTTGGCCACGTCGGTAGCCTACTGCCGCCGGCGGGCGCTGAATTCTCGGGCCAGTTGTCGAAATCGGGGGCGGTGCGTTCGTCGGTAGGGTGAGCGGCGCCACGGGGCGCCGCCGGGAGGAGGCGATGAACGTGAAGTATGCGCTGCTGATCTACCAGCAGGAGGGCGGTTGGGAGGGGCTGTCGGATGACGAGCAAAAGGCCATCTACCAGCAGCACGCCGACTTCGGGGCGTGGCTGGACGAGCGGGGGTGGGCCCGGGGCGGTGAGGAGCTGGCGGCGACCTCGTCCGCCACGTCCGTGCGGCTGGAGAACGGCCGCACCGTGACCACCGACGGGCCGTTCGCGGAGACCAAGGAGCAGCTTGGGGGCTTCTACCTCATCGAGTGCGACAACCTCGACCAGGCCATCGAGGCGGCCTCGCGGATCCCCGCGGGAGACCGCGGGACGATCGAGGTCCGGCCGGTCGTCGAGCACTAGCCGGAACGCCCCGGCCGGGGCACCGCGCCCGCGAGGCGAGAAAGGAGCTGGAACATGGCGAAGCACATGCTGGTCATCTGGACCAACGGCGAGGCCTGGGGCAAGATGTCCCAGGAGGAGCAGCAGGGCCTGTTCGTGGAGTACTTCCAGTACACGCAGTGGCTCATCGACCAGGGGTGGTTCCTGGTGGGGGACCCGCTGAAGCCGGAGGCCAAAACGGTCCGCGTCCGGGACGGAGAGACTCAGGTGACCGACGGCCCGTACGCCGAGACCAAGGAGTTCCTGGGCGGCTACTACGTGCTGGAGTGCACGCAGGAGCAGGCCCTGGAGGCGGCGGCGAGGATCCCGGACGCCCGGTTCGGGGCCATCGAGGTCCACGAGGTCGTTCCGGTCGAGGCCCCGGCCGGCATGGAGATGCCCCACTAGGCATCGACGGCCATCGACGTTCACCGGGACGTTCGCGAGGTCGTCGAGCGCCTGTTCCATGAGGAGCACGGGCGAGCGCTGGCGACCCTCATCCGCGCGGTCGGCGACTTCGACCTGGCCGAGGAGGCGGTCCAGGACGCCTTCGTCCGGGCCATGGACCGGTGGCCGGCCGACGGCGTGCCCGACAACCCCGGCGCCTGGATCACCGCAACCGCCCGGAACCGGGCCATCGACCGGATTCGCCGCGAGCGCCGGCTCCGGGACAAGGTCGAGCTCATCCGGGCCCTCGACCGCCTTCAGTCCCTACCCGACGAGGAGGAGATGCGCGTGCGGGCCTGGCCCGACGAACGCCTGAGGCTGGTGTTCACGTGCTGCCATCCCGCGCTGGCCCGTGACACCCAGGTGGCGCTCACGTTGCGAACGCTGGGCGGGCTGACCACCCGGGAGATCGCGCGGGCCTTCCTGACCACCGAATCGACCGTCGCGCAGCGGCTGGTCCGGGCCAAGCGCAAGATCCGGGAAGCGGCGATCCCCTACCAGGTGCCGCCTCCCGGCCTGCTGCCGGAACGGCTGGCGGGCGTGCTCGGGGTCCTGTACCTGGTGTTCAACGAGGGGTACGCCTCGACCGAGGGGCCGCTGGTTCGCTCAGACCTGTGCGCGGAGGCCATCCGGCTGACCCGGGTCGTGGTGGGCCTCCTGCCGGCGGAGGCGGAGGCCGTCGCGCTGCTCGCGCTGATGCTGCTCCACGATTCCCGGCGGGATGCTCGAGTGGACGCGCAGGGCGACCTCGTGCTGATGGACGACCAGGACCGTTCCCGCTGGAACGCCGGGGAGATCGGGGAAGGCCTCGCGCTCCTGGACCGGGCCCGCCAGCTCGGCCCCGCCGGCCCCTACCAGGTCCAGGCGGGCGTCGCCGCCGAGCACGCCCGGGCGCCCCACGCCGAGGCGACGGACTGGCCGGCCGTCGCGGCGCTGTACCGTTCGCTGCTCGCCATCCAGCCCTCGCCCGTGGTCGCGCTGAACGCGGCGGTCGCCGTGGCCATGGCCGACGGCCCCCAGGCCGGGCTGGCCTTGGTGGACCGGCTGGCCGCGACCGGCGCGCTGGACCGGTACCACC
>JALYLZ010000174.1 GCA_030774015.1 Actinomycetota bacterium
TGTTCAGGCGGGCGGCGATCTCGTCGTTGTCCAGTCCCTGAGCCGCCAGCAGGACGATCTGGGCCCGGAAGACCTCTCGATACGGCAACGTATACTTCCGGGCCCGCACCTCCAGCACGCTCCGCTCTTTCGCGGTCAGCTCAACCACGTACGGACTCTTCCTGGGCATGGCGACGACCCCTCCGGGGCCCGCGAGACCATACCGTATCACGCACAACTTACGCGAGTGTACTTATGCGGAGAGGTACTAAGGGGTCGTTGCAAGCCCCAAGGACCCGCGCCCGGTACCTTGATGGGGCAATCTGCCTGACCCGAGGAATCGGGGCCCGGAACCCCGGAGTCTCTTCCGGGGCACACACGGCGGGGGACGCATCCCTGCCAGGGGGCGCAACAACGACGAATACAGGAGACCTCAGGCTTCGCGCGCTCTGGCGGCTGCGGTCGTTCATCCGACCCTATCGCCGGCAGATGTGGTTCATGCTGGCGAGCGCTGGGCTCGGCGTGGGCGCCGGCACGATCGTCCCCCTCGTGACCATGGCGATCGTCGACGGGCCGATCCGGCACGGAGACCGCCCCCAGCTCCTGCTGATGGTGCTGGTGGTCCTCGGGCTGGGGTTGGCCGAAGCAGCGCTCATCTTCGGCCGCCGGTGGATCCAGTCCGTGGCCGTCCTGCGGGTGGAGGCGGGGATCCGCGACGACCTCTACGCGCATCTCCAGCGGCTTCCGGTGGCGTTCCACGACCGGTGGCAGACCGGGCAGCTGCTGTCGCGGGCCACCACCGACCTCAGCGCCATCCGCCGGTTCCTCGGCTTCGGAGCCATCTTCCTCGTGGTCAATGCCGTGCAGGTCCTGACCGTGATGGTGTTCCTGCTGACGCTGTACTGGCCGCTCGGGCTCATCGTGGCAGCCACGATGACTCCCGTCGTGTGGCTGGGGAAACGGTCCGGGGCGGGCTACGCGGACGTGTCCCGGCGCGTCCAGGACCAGCAGGGCGACCTCGCCACGCTGGTGGAGGAGGCGGCGACGGGCATCCGTGTCATCAAGTCGTTCGGGCGGGGACCGCTCATGCAGAGGCGCTTCGGCGCTGCGGCGCGCACCCTCCGAGAATCCTCGCTCGACAGCGTCCGGCTGCGGGCGAACTTCTGGTCCGTGCTCCAGCTGCTGCCGAACCTGACCATGGCCCCCGTCGTCCTGGTCGGCGCGATGGCCGTGGCCACCGGATCCCTGTCGCTCGGGGGTCTGGTGGCGTTCGCGTCCATGGTGGTCCTGTTGCAGTGGCCGGTCATCGACCTGGGGTGGATCCTGGCCCTGGCCCAGGAAGCTGCCACCGCCTCGGAGCGCGTGCACGAGGTCCTCGACGAGGTCGCAGCGGTGGCCGACCGTCCGGGGGCGATTCCGCTCGTGCACGCGACGGGCACGCTGGCCTTCGAGGGCGTGTCCTTCCGCTACCCGGGCGCCGACCCCTCGGAGCCCGACGTGCTTCGGGACATTCACCTCCTCATCGAGCCGGGCGAGACCGTGGCCGTCGTGGGGGCGACCGGGAGCGGGAAGTCCACCCTCGCCATGCTCGTCCCCCGGCTGTACGACGTGACCGCCGGCCGGGTCACGGTGGACGGACACGACGTCCGGGACCTCACGTTGTCGTCGCTTCGTCGCCACGTCGCGGTGGCGTTCGAGGAACCGGTGCTGTTCTCGATGAGCGTCCGGGAGAACCTGACGCTCGGCTATCCGAACGCGACCGAGGACGACATCCGGGCGGCCCTCGACCTGGTCCATGCGGACTTCGTCGCCGACCTGCCCTGGGGATTCGACACGCGCATCGGGGAACAGGGGTTCTCGCTCTCGGGGGGCCAGCGGCAGCGCCTCGCGCTGGCCCGAGCGGTGATCGACCGCCCGAGGATCCTCGTCCTCGACGACCCTTTGTCGTCGCTCGATATCCACACCGAGGCACTGGTGGAGGGGGCCCTGTCCCGAGTTCTGCACGACACCACCGGCCTGCTCGTCGTGCACCGGCCCTCGACGGTGGCACTGGCCGACCGCGTGGTCCTACTCGAGCACGGCACGGTCGCCGCGATGGGGACGCACCGCGAGCTCATGGTGCGAGAACCCGCCTACGCCGCGGTCCTGTCGGCGTCCGACGAGGAACGGGCTGCCACATGAGCACCGTCCCTCAGTGGCGCGGGGTCGCGGCCGAGCAGACCGACGACGTCCCCGGGAAGATCTCCTCGCTCCTTCGCAAGCGGTCCCGGCGGCTGCTCGGCTCCCTCCTTCGCCCCCACCGCCGGCGAGCGATCTGGCTCCTCGGGGCAGTCCTCGCGGCGAACGCCGCCTCCATGGCGGTTCCGTGGCTGGTCGGGGTGGGCATCGACCGCGGGATCCCGGCAGTCCGGCACCACCACGACATGACCCTCGCGGTCATCGTCGGAGGGATCGTCCTGGCGGCGGTCGTGCACGCGGTGCTGTACCGGGCCTTCGTCAGGGGAGCCGGAAGGATCGGCCAGGAGGTCCTGATCGACCTCCGCCAGCGCGTGTTCGCCCACTTCCAGCGCCTCAGCCTTTCCTTCCACGAGCGCTACACGTCCGGACGCGTCATCTCACGGTTGACCTCCGACCTCGGCGCCATCACCGAGCTGCTGAACGGGGATCGACACCCTCATCACGTCGGTGCTGTCGATCGTCACCATCGCGACGATCCTCGTGCTGCTCGACTGGCCCCTCGGGCTGGTCACGCTGGCGTCGTTCGTGCCTCTCCTGCTGCTGACCCGGTGGTTCCAGCGGAACTCCGCCGTCGCGTACCGCAGGACCCGCGAGACCGTGGCGCTCGTGGTCATCCACTTCACCGAGTCGCTCGGGGGGATCCGAGCGATGCAGGCCTTCCGGCGGGAGCCCCGGAACGACGAGATCTTCGCGCAGGTCAACGACGATTACCGGCTCGCCACGCAACGCTCGTTCCAGCTGATCACGTGGTACTGGCCGGGGATCCTGCTGATCGGGAACCTGACCACCGTGGTGCTGCTGGCCTACGGCGGCATCCGGGTCATGAACGGGGCCATGGAGATCGGCGTGCTGACCTCGTTCCTGCTGTACATCCGGCGGTTCTTCGAGCCCATGGCGGAGATCAGCCAGTTCTACAACTCCTTCCAGGGCGCGGCGGTGGCCCTCGAGAAGCTCTCCGGCGTGCTGGAGGAGGAGCCCTCGGTGCCGATGCCGGCGAACGCCGCGCCCGAGCCCGCGGGGGGATGGCGAGGCGAGGTGCGCCTCGAACGCGTCCGGTTCGGGTACCGCGACGACATGGAGGTGGTGCAGGACCTCGACCTCGTCATCCCGGCCGGGCAGACGCTGGCCCTGCTGGGACGCACGGGGGCCGGAAAGACCACCATCGCCCGCCTCCTGGCTCGGTTCTACGACCCGGCCGGAGGTCGCGTGGTGGTCGACGGGGTGCCGCTGCCCGACCTCACCGAGGAGCAGCTCCGGAGCGTCGTCGCCATGGTCACCCAGGAGAACTTCCTGTTCAGCGGGACGGTTGCGGACAACATCGCCTTCGGGCGGCCGGACGCGACGCGGGCCGACGTGGGGGCGGCGGCGCGGGCCATCGGCGCCGACGGCTTCATCGAAAGCCTTCCGGAGGGCTACGACACCGACCTCGGCAAGCGGGGGAGCCGCCTGAGCGCGGGACAGCGGCAGCTGGTGGCGTTCGCCCGGGCCTTCCTGGCCGACCCGGTGGTGCTCATCCTCGACGAGGCCACGAGCTCCCTCGACATCCCGAGCGAGCGAGCGGTGCAGCGGGCGCTCCGGACGGTCCTCGCCGACCGGACCGCGCTCATCATCGCGCACCGCCTGAGCACGGTGGAGATCGCCGACCGGGTGATCGTGCTGGAGGGCGGCCGGATTGTCGAAGACGGCCCTCCTGCGGAGCTGCTCGCCTCCGAGGGGCACTACGCCGACCTCCACCGCGCCTGGCGGGATAGCCTGGTGTGAATCCGAGCGATCGCGCGAGCCGGGGACCGGCCCCGTCGCGGTCGCTTGGGGGCGCAAGAAATGAGGGAGTTCGCATGACCCCGCGGGAACAGGAAGAGGTTTTCGACAGTCCCTCGGGCTGGGTGGCCCGGCACGTCCGGCGCTACGTCGAGACGGAGGGCAGGGAGGGCCACGAGTGGCGAGGCGTACACACGCTCCTGCTCACCACTCGCGGCCGGAGGTCGGGAAAGCTTCGGCGGACCGCCCTGATCTATGGAACGGACGAGGATCGCCATCTGGTCGTGGCGTCTCAGGGCGGTGCGGAGGAGCACCCGGCCTGGTACCTCAACCTGGTGGATGACCCGGACGTCCAGCTCCAGGTCGGGGCGGACAGGTTCTCGGCGCGAGCCCGCACCGCAACCCCGGAGGAGAAGCCTCGCCTGTGGCGCGTCATGGCTTCGATCTGGCCGGACTACGACCAGTACCAGGCCAGGACCACGCGAGACATCCCGGTGGTCATCCTGGAACGCGCCCCGGCCTAGCGGGCTTCCCGCCGGTCGAACCACTCGTAGAGGTCGCGAACGGACTCCTCGACCGGGCGGGGACGGTGCCCGAGCTCGCCGACGGCCTTCTGGCTCAAGACGACACCCCTGAAGCGGAGGGCATGCAGCGACTCCGAACCGGCCAGCAGCGGGCTGTCCCACCTGCGTGACAGCACCGTCCCGACCGGTCCCCACACGCGGGCGACGCTCATGGGCACCGTCAGCCCGGGTGGCCGGACGCCGGTGGCCTCCGCCGCCATCCGAGCGAGCTCGCCCAGCGAGCGCCACTGCCCGGACACGAGGTAGCCCTCGCCCGTGCGGCCGCGTTCCTCCGCGGCGATGAGCGCGCCCGCGACGTCCCGAACGTCGACCCAGTCGAAGCCGCCGGCGACCAGAGCGGGCAACCTCCGGCGCCGGAGCGCGACGAAGAACTTCCCCATCCGCGAGGGCTCGAAGTCGCAGGGCCCAACCACGCCGGTTGGGTAGACGACAACCGCGTCGAGGCCCCGCTCGACGACCTTCCGCAGCTCCTCTTCTCCTGCCGCCTTCGACCGGTCGTACACGGGCAGCCCGGTCCGCTCCGCCCGAGGGCTGCCCTCGTCCAGACGGCCGCCGGATCGCTCCAGGTCGAATGCATGGACCGAGCTGCAATGCACGAACCGTCGCACGCCGCACGCGAGGGCGGCCTCGGCGGCATTCCGGACGCCCGCCACGTTGGTGGCCCATACGCGACCGTCCGGATCGCCCGTTACGGAGATCCGGGCCGCCAGGTGGTAGACGGTCTCGGCGCCGTCGAAAGCCGCCAGCAGCGCCGCCCGGTCGAGCACGTCCGCGGTTGCCCACTGGATGGGCAGCCCCTCCAGGGAATCCCCCCGCCGGCGGCCTACAGCCCGCACCTGCCGTTGGCGCGCGAGGAGCGCCCGCGTGAGGTTCGCCCCCAAATGGCCCGAAGCCCCCGTCACCACGGTGAGCACGATCGCGTCAGTCTATGGGCTCACTCACCCACTTCTCGCCCGGTTCCCGTTCGCTTCCCCTTGGCCTGGCGCCGGGGCCATACTCGCCGAGTTCATGGGCGCAGCGGAAGGGAGAAGGAGACCGGGGCCGGGAGCCCGCGTCATCCGGGCGCTGGGCGGGCGCCGCTGGTTCACGCGGCTGACCCGGCTGGTCGCCTACCCCGTCGACACGCGGCGATGGCGGCGCACCGGCCGGAGCCCCGATCACCGAGACTTCCCCCACCTCGTCCTGGTCACGACGGGACGCCGGTCGGGGGCCCCGCATGCCGTTCCCCTCCTGTACCTCGAACGCGACGCCGGCCTGGTGGTGGTCGGATCGAACTGGGGCCGGGACCGACACCCGGCGTGGTCCTCGAACCTCCTGGCCGATCCCCGGGCCACCGTTCACATCGGGGGTTCCCGACGAGAGGTCGTCGCGCGGATCGCCGCCGACGAGGAGCGCAGGGACCTGTGGCCACGGCTCCTCGAGCTGTGGCCGGCGTGGGCTGCCTACGAGGAGTGGACGGCGCGTCGGTTCCGCGTGTTCATCCTGGAGATCGACGGTCGCGAGCCGCCGGCGTGACGGCGTAACGATTTGCGTCAGTCGGCCGCCCGAGCGGGGACCTCTGCGACGGGGCCCGGCTGGAAGTGGCCCCGGAAGTCTCGAATTGACTCGAACACGCGAAGAGCGTCTCAATCTGAGCCCTCGACTCGCCCTCGTGACGGACCGAACAGGCCCATCGGTGGACCCCAAACCGGTGGTCGTTTGGGGTCGTAGGTGGAAATGGCGGTGTCGAGGGGCCGGACGGGCAAACGCGGCGACCCGCACCGCCCTGTAGCTGAGACTTGATGCCTCGCGGTCCCTGCGCCTCCCTCTTGCCGCGGCCTTCCGGGCTGCTTCGTTTTGTCGTCCGACGGATCCGAGCACCGGGAGGCAGGCGGATCCGGGGCGGTGAGGAGGGAACGGCCACCGCGCGGCAACCGTTCCCTCTCCTCTCACCCACTGGGCGATCGTCCCGGACTGCTTGACCTGGCCCTGCGTACCAGCAGCGGTTACGGTGCCAGTGAGCGTTCCAGTCGCCCCCTGGAAGTTCCCAGTGCCACCGGCGATCACATCCGTCAACGTTCCGCTGTCTGGCTCTGCCGGGTTTGGGTGACACGCGCCGAGGCACTGGCCGTGGCTGAACGTCCCGTCCAAGATCGAGCCCTGAGCGAGGTTGATCGTGCGAAGGTCACAGGCCCCGCCGTAGGCGGCTCCGAAGGCGACCATTGCGGTCGCTTGACCGTATGGACTGACCTCGGCACTCCCGCAGAATCCGGTGGCGACCCTTCCTCGGTGTAAATAGACCACGGGCGTAGGCTCCTCCCAAGAGCTGACAACTCAGCAGAAGGAGGCCTACACCCGTGACCGAACGAGTATCGCCCACCGAGCGCATCCGCGCCGACATCGACGAACTGTTCGCAACCGAGGGAGACCTCGGTGAGGCCCTGGAGCAGGTGGCCCGCCTCGGCGCCCGGCTGCTGCTGCAGTCGGCGCTGGAGGCCGAGGTCACCGAGTTCCTCGGCCGCAACCGCTACGAGCGCCGTGCCGTGGCCCGCTCCGCCCGGGCCGGCTCCCGCAACGGCTTCGGCGAACTGACCATCAAGACCACCGCCGGGCCGGTCACCTTGGAGCGCCCGAAGCTCCGGGGCACCACCGAGACGTTCGCGTCGCGCCTGCTCGGGACCGGGGTGACCAAGACCAACGCCTTGGAGTCCCTGGTGATCGCCTCTTTCGTCCGGGGCCTGTCGGTCCGCGACGTCGAGGCCGCCCTGGCCGAGGCCCTCGGTCCTGAGGCCACGGTGTCGCGCTCCACGGTCTCCCGGATCTGCGAGGCGATCAAGTCCGAGTTCGACGCGTTCAAGCACCGGGACCTCTCCGACATCGAGCTCGAGTACCTGTTCGTTGACGCGAGTCACTTCCGGATGCACGCCGGGACGAAGGCCGAGCCGGTGCTGGTGGCCTGGGGCATCGACACGTCCGGAAAGCCGCACCTCCTTCACCTGGAGCCGGGGAGCTCGGAGTCCACGGACGCCTGGGCGGAGTTCCTGCGGGGGATGGCCGCCCGCGGTCTTCGCCCGCCGCTGCTGGTGATCTCCGACGGCGGGGCCGGCCTGATCGGCGCCGTGGAGATCGTGCTCTCCGGGAGCCTCCGCCAGAGGTGTCTGATCCACCGGTGCCGGAACCTGCTGGCCAAGGTGCCCCGCCACGCCCAGGGGAAGGTGAAGGCCGAGTACTGGGCGATCTTCGATCACATCGAGGCGGCGCCCGGCGACCGGGCCATGGCCGAGGCCACCCGCCGGGCACGCGCCTTCAGCGCCAAGTGGGGGAAGCTGTACCCCGCGGCGGTGGCGTGCCTGATGGAGGACCTCGATCACCTCACCACGTACCTGCGGTTCCCCACCGAGCACTGGAAGCGGATCCGCCACTCCAGCTTCATCTCGGTTAACCGGCCACGGCAGAGCCGGGCGAGAGTGCGCCATCCGGCGCTCGGACCGAGTGTCAGAGGGGGGAGGCACACTGTCGTCGAACGTGGGTTCGAGGAGGGGACTGGTGAAGCTTCG
>JALYLZ010000175.1 GCA_030774015.1 Actinomycetota bacterium
GCTCAGACATCCTCGCTTCGCTTCGCTCGCTGCGGAACTCGCGATCGGCCCGGCCCGCCCCGGCTCAGGACCCCTTCAGCGTTCGGACTGCGGTTTCTCCAAGACGTACGGGCCTAGCACCAACGCGTCCATTCCTGTGTTGAGGTAGTCGTCGACGGCTTCTTGGGGGGTGTTCACGATGGGTTCGCCTCGGAGGTTGTAGGAGGTGTTGAGCACGACGGGGACGCCGGTTCGTGCGCGGAAGTGCTCGATCAGGCGGTGGAAGGCGGGGTTGGAGTCGCGCATCACGCTTTGGAGGCGGCCGGTGCCGTCGACGTGGGTGACGGCGGGGATGACGTCGCGCTTGTCGGGGCGGATGGGGAGGACCAACAGCATGAAGGGGTTGGGGTAGTAGCCCTCGAAGTAGTCGGCGCCGTGCTCGTCCAGGACGGCCGGCGCGAAGGGGCGGAAGCCCTCCCGGTGCTTGACCTCGGCGTTCACGATGTCCTTCATCTCGGCCTTGCGCGGATCGGCCAGGATGGATCGGGCACCGAGCGCTCGCGGTCCCACCTCGGCCCGGCCCTGGAACCACCCCACGATCTTCGAGTCGGCCAGCAGGCGGGCCGCCTCGGCCGCCGGGTCGGCGACCTCCCGGAACGGCAGGTCGCGGGCCGTCAGCACCTGCTTGAAGTCGGTCTCCGGCGGCTCCGGTCCCAGGAACGCATGCTCCATGCGCCACTCCCGCGGCTTCCCCACGAGCTGGTGCCAGGCCAGCAGCGCGGCGCCCAGAGCGTTCCCGGCGTCCCCGGCGGCGGGTTGGATGAAGATGTGCTCGAAGGGCGTCTCCGCGAGGAGCCGGGCGTTCATCACCGAGTTCAGCGCGACGCCCCCGGCCAGGGCCAGGTTCTTGGAGCCGGTCAGCCGGTGCAGGGCGTTCGCCAGGTGCAGCCCCGCCTCCTCGGTGATGGCCTGGACGGCGCAGGCGAGGTCCTCGTCCCGCTCGGTCATCTCCGATTCGGGCACCCGCGGCGCTCCGAAGCGCTGGGTGAAACGCCTGGACACCCACCCGCCCTCCAGGTGATAGGCGAACCAGTCAAGGTTCACCGTGAACAGGCCGTCGGGCGTTAGATGGATGAGGTCGCGGAACTCTTCCACGCGCCGGTCCCGGCCGTACGGAGCGAGGCCCATGACCTTGCCTTCGTCGGCGTTGGGATGGAAGCCCAGGAACCACGTGAGCGCGGTGTAGACCTCGCCCAGGGAGTCGGGGTTGCGGACCTCGTGGAGCGTGTCCAGCCGGGTTCCCTTCCCGTGGCCGAGCGTGGTGGACAGGAAGTCGCCGCCCCGGTCCAGCGTGAGCACGGCCGCCTCGTCGAACCCGCTGGCGTAGAAGGCGCTCGCCGCGTGGGCCTCGTGGTGGCCGACGTTCACCACGCGGCCGCGGTACCGGTACTTCCGCACGAAGTACTGCTGCTTGCGCAGGAGGATGAGGTCGAAGGCGGTCTGGACGCCGAGCCGCTTCCAGCCGCGGGGCATGCGCTTGAGGGCGTCGGCGGCCCCCCGCCGGAAGTCCAGCCCGATGCGGTGCGAGAACACCACCACGTCGACGTCCTTGATCCCGATCCCGCCCTGGCGCAGGCAGAACTCGATCGCGGCGTCGGGAAAGGCCTTCGTGTGCTTCTCGCGGTTGAACCGTTCCTCTTCCACGAAGGCGACCGGCACGCCGTCCTGGAGCAGGGCGGCGGCCGTGTCGTGCGAGAAGCAGTTGATGCCCAGGATGTTCACGCGGGCACTTTCATACCAGCTTTGCCCTGCAGACAATCGCTCCCGGTGGCTCGCTCGTAGGACTCAGCGAACCCACCGGAGGAGGATCCGACCATGCGCAGGAGTTGGAAGTGGGCCGTAGCCGTGATCGCGGTGCTCGCGATGTTCGTCGCCGGGACCACCGCGAGCCTCGCCGCCACGAAGGCCAAGAAGGTCACGGTCACCAGCGCGTTCGCGTTCAGCCCGAAGACCGTCACCATCGCCAAGAACCACCGGGTGAAGTGGGTGAATAGTTCGACCGCGCTGCATCACATCCTGTTCACGAACGGCGCGCCGTTCAACAAGGACGTTCCCATCGGCGGCTCGGTGCTCAAGGTGTTTCACCACAAGGGAACGTTCCACTACCACTGCACCATCCACACCTTCATGAAGGGCGTCGTCAAGGTCACCTGAGAAGGCCCCCTTGCGGGTATGAGCTGAACGCCAGGGGTCAATCCCCCGCTGCCGAGTACGGTCCACCAGTCATGAGCGCCGAGGTGCCGCTCGACGAGGCTGAATTCGGCCGGTGGCGGGTGAACGCGACCGCGCGCTCGCCGGGGCCAGCGCAGCACTACGGCGAGGCCGACTCCACCCAGGCTTTCCAGGACGCGGCGGCCATCCTCAGGTGGGTCGACGGCCAGTGGGAGGGCCTCCGTGGCGCGTGAGATCCTCGCCCGACGCCGTGCCGAGCGCGAAGCCCTCATCGACCTCGGTCACGAGTGCGCTCGCCGCTTGTCGGCCCGGCTGCCGGTCCGGGCCGCGTACGTAGCCGGCTCGGTCGCTCGCGGGGACTTCAACGTTCGGAACGACATCGACGTGGTGATCGTCGCCGATAACCTCCCCGAGCGCGTACCGGCTCGCATGGCCGTGTTGGTGGCCGATGCGCCGCCCCCCGTGCAGCCTGTGGGTTTCACACCAGAGGAGTTCGAACAGGCCCGGGCGAGACGAAACCCCCTGGTGATCGAAGCGCTGGAGCGCGGCGTGGTTCTCATCGAGGACGGCTCCCCGCCCCGGAGCTGACCTGATCCTCCGCCCGTGGCGCTTGCCATCTGTCGGCAGCCGGGCCTACAATCGTTAGCACTCGCAAGCCCAGAGTGCTAGCAGTCTGTGACTGGGAGAGACAGAAGGAGGACGGATGGCTGCCAAGCTCATCAGCTTTGACGAGGAGGCGCGGCGAGCCCTGGAGCGGGGGATGGACCAGTTGGCCAATGCGGTCCGCATCACCCTCGGCCCCAAGGGACGCAACGTCGTCCTCGAGAAGAAGTGGGGTGCGCCGACGATCACGAACGACGGCGTATCCATCGCCAAGGAGATCGAGCTCGAGGACCCGCTGGAGAACGTGGGCGCCGAGCTGGTCAAGGAAGTGGCCAAGAAGACGGACGACGTGGCCGGTGACGGCACCACCACCGCGACCGTGCTGGCCCACTCCATGGTCAAGGAGGGCCTGCGCAACGTGGCCGCCGGGGCCAACCCGATGTCGCTGAAGCGGGGCATCGAGCGGGCCGTCGAGCTGACCGTCGAGGCCATCAAGAACCAGGCCAAGGACATCGAGACGCCCGAGGAGATCGCCCACGTGGCCGCCATCTCCGCCGGCGACCCGGAGATCGGCCAGCAGATCGCCGAGGCCATGGACAAGGTCGGCAAGGACGGTGTCATCACCGTCGAGGAGTCGCAGACCTTCGGCATGGAGCTCGAGCTGGTCGAGGGGATGCGGTTCGACAAGGGCTACATCTCGCCGTACTTCATCACCGACGCCGAGCGGATGGAGGCCGTGGTCGAGGACCCCTACATCCTGCTGGCCAACTCCAAGATCTCGGCGGTGAAGGACCTGCTGCCGATCCTGGAGAAGGTGATGCAGTCGGGCAAGCCGCTGGTGGTCATCGCCGAGGATGTGGAGGGCGAGGCCCTGGCCACGCTGGTAGTCAACAAGATCCGCGGCACGTTCCGTTCCGTCGCCGTGAAGGCCCCCGGGTTCGGTGACCGCCGCAAGGCCATGCTCCAGGACATCGCGATCCTGGCGGGCGGCCAGGTCATCTCCGAGGAGGTCGGCCTGAAGCTCGAGAACGTGACCATGGACCTGCTGGGCCAGGCCCGCAAGGTCGTGGTGACGAAGGACGACACCACGGTCGTGGAGGGCGCCGGCAACCCCGACGACATCAAGGGCCGGGTCAACCAGATCCGCAACGAGATCGAGAAGACGGACTCCGACTACGACCGCGAGAAGCTCCAGGAGCGCCTGGCGAAGCTCGCGGGCGGCGTCGCCGTCATCAAGGTCGGCGCGGCCACCGAGGTCGAGCTGAAGGAGAAGAAGCACCGCATCGAGGACGCAGTACAGACCACCAAGGCCGCCGTGGAGGAGGGCATCGTCCCCGGAGGCGGGGTGGCCCTGCTGACGGCCCAGAATGCCCTGGACAAGGTGGACCTGGAGGGCGACGAGCTGACCGGCGCGGGCATCGTGCGCCGGGCGTTGGAGGACCCCCTCAAGCAGATCGCCACGAACGCCGGCCTGGAGGGCGGCGTGGTGGTGGAGAAGGTCCGCTCCCTGGACGCCGGCTGGGGCCTGAACGCCGCCGACGGCGAGTACGTCGACATGTTCAAGACCGGCATCGTCGACGCCGCCAAGGTCACCCGTTCGGCGCTTCAGAACGCCGCCTCCATCGCGGCGCTGTTCCTCACCACGGAGGCCGTGGTGGCGGACAAGCCGGAGAAGGCCGCACCCGCCATGCCCGGCGGCATGGGCGGCGGCGGGATGGACGACTTCTAGGGTCGAGCGCACCTGCACGACAGAAGGGCCTCGGGGAAACCCGGGGCCCTTCTTGCTACGAAGCTCTGTCTAGGACTGCTGCCGGCCCGCGCGGGGCTCGGCGCCGACGGCCAGCGCGACCCGGGTGAGGTCGGATCGAACCTCCCGAATCTCCGCCCTCAGCTCGGCAACATCCCCCCTGAGGGCGACCCGGGTGAGGTCGGATCGAACCTCCCGAATCTCCGCCCTCGGCTCGGCAATCTCGCCCCTGAGCTCGGTCCGAAGATCGCCAAGGCGACTTTCGACCCCCTCGACCTGGCCCTTCACCTCCAGGCGCAGGTTGTGGGTCATCCTGGCCAGGATCAGGCCGACGACGCCCACGACGAGCGCGTTGATCAGCGTCTGGATCGCTCCCACCCCTCCTCCTTCTCGGTATGAGGGAGAGGTGGTGCCACAGTAGCAGGCAGGGGTGTCAGGGCCAGTTCGGGGCGCCCGTCGAGGACCTGAGTTAGCCAGAGTGTCCCCGATGGGTTCGGGTTGTGTGCCATACCATTGATGCTCACCACCTTGGGGGGGACTGGATGACGCACTTCACGAAGCCGGCGCGGCCGCCTGAGACGGACGGGCCGCGGCCGAAGGGGTCCGCGCCGCCGCCGCCGCCGGCCTGGCGGAGCTGGCTGATCTACCTCGGGTTGCTGGTCACCGCCGTGCTGCTGCTCCGGCCCCTGATGAGCGGCGGCGGCCCGGTGACCCTCACGTACACGCAGTTCGTGCGCGACGTCTCCGCCGACAACGTGAAGACGGCGACCGTCGACCCCGACGGCGCAGTCACCGGCACGCTCTCCGACGGTACCCAGTACGAGACGCAGATCCCCGTGGCGCTCACGGACAACAGCCTGGCGGGGCTCCTCAGCCAGCACAACGTGAAGGTCACCGGCGTGGGGCCGTCCACCGGCGGCATCCTGGGGGCCATCCTGAGCTTCCTCCCCCTGCTGCTGTTCCTCGGGCTGTTCCTGTTCCTGGGCCGGCGAACCGGGCGGCAGATGGCGGCCGGGCTCGGGTCGATCACTGGCTCCCGGGCCAAGGTGTACGACGCGGAGAAGCCGGGTGTGACCTTCGCCGACGTGGCCGGGTACGAGGGCGCCAAGCGGGAGGTCGCCGAAGTGGTCGACTTCCTGAAGAACCCCGGCCGGTACTCGAAGATCGGCGCGGTGGGGCCCAAGGGCGTGCTGATGATCGGCCCGCCCGGGACCGGGAAGACGCTCATGGCCCGGGCCGTGGCGGGGGAGGCCGGCGTGCCGTTCTTCTCGGTCACCGGGTCGAGCTTCGTGGAGATCTTCGTGGGCGTGGGCGCCTCGCGGGTCCGCGACCTCTTCACCGAGGCCCGGAAGCGCGCTCCCGCGATCGTGTTCATCGACGAGATCGACGCCATCGGCCAGCGCCGCGGTGGTGCCATCGTGTCGAACGACGAGCGGGAGCAGACCCTCAACCAGCTCCTGGCCGAGATGGATGGGTTCGATCCCTCGTCCGGTGTCGTGGTGATCGCCGCCACGAACCGTCCCGAGACGCTGGACCCGGCGTTGCTCCGGCCGGGGCGGTTCGACCGCCAGGTGGAGATCCCGCTGCCGAACCTGAAGGAGCGGGCTGCCATCCTGGCCGTGCACGCGAAGGGGAAGCGGCTCGGACCGGACGTCGACCTGAACGTCGTGGCCCGCGGGACCCCCGGCTTCTCCGGGGCCGACCTGGCGAACCTGGTCAACGAGGCGGCCATCGTGGCGGTCCGGGACGGGCGGGACCAGATCACCGCGGACGACTTCTCCGAGGCCCGCGACCGCATCCTGCTGGGGCGGCGGGAGGCCTCGAACGCCCTGCTGCCCGACGAGAAGCGGGCGGTGGCCATCCACGAGGCTGGCCACGCCCTGGTTGCCGCGCTGTCCGAGCACGCGGACCCCGTTGAGAAGGTGAGCATCCTGCCGGCCGGGCAGGCGCTGGGAGTGACCCAGCAGCTCCCGGTGGACGAACGGCACCTGTACTCGGAGAGCTACCTGCGGGACTCTCTGGCCATCCGGATGGGCGGGCGCGCCGCCGAGCAGCTCGTGCTGGGAGAGGCCTCCACGGGGGCGTCGAACGACCTGGCCGGGGCCACCCAGCTGGCCACCCGGATGGTCCGTGAGTTCGGGATGAGCGAGAAGCTCGGCCCGGTCGGGTTCGCGTCCAGCTCACCGATGTACCTGGGCGACCAGCCGGTGCGGAACCGCGACTACGCCGAGGCGACGCAGCGTGTGATCGACCAGGAGGTCGAGCGCTTCCTGAAGGAGGCGAACGACCGGGCCACCGAGTTGCTCACCGCCAACCGGCCCGCCCTCGACCGCATCGTCGATCTGCTCCTGGAGAAGGAGACCATCGACGGCGACGAGGTTCGGGCCGCGCTGGCGGAGCCCGTCCCGAGACCGGTCTGACGCGGCAGCCGATCAGGCAGCCTGGGCCTAGGCGTCCACCCCGTCCAGGAAGCCCCACCAGGCATCGAGGGCCGCTTCCGCCGCTTCCATGACCTCTGGCTCGCTGCCCGTGCCGAGGTCGGCGACGATGCGGCGCTCGGTGTCGGCGTGCTCGATGTCGAGCGTCCCGTGCTCCTCGAAGAAGCCGAGGGTCCTGGCGTCGCTCACGGCGTACCAGCGTCGGAGCCCCCCGATCTTGGCCTGCGCCACCGCCGGGACCTGGCGCTCGTACGCGTACAGGGCGGCCACGCCCGCGGCGACGGGTCCCTCGGTGGCGCTCCGCCAGTACGTGTCCACCAGGCCCTGCGTCCCCGCGTTTCGTCCGGCGGAGCGGACGTCCTCCCGCCCCACGCCGATACCTTCGGCGAACCTGAGCCACAGCTCCTGGTGGTTGGCCTCGCCGTGCTCCTCGTCCCACAGGTTGTCCAGGAGGGCGGCCCTGACGTCGGGCCGGTCGCACCGGGAGTGCAGCGCGGACAGGAACCGCGGGAACGCCGACTCGAAGGCGTGGTACTGCCTCGCGTACTCCTGGAGCGCCGTGCGCGGCAGCTCTCCGGCCACCCACTTCGTGTAGAACGGGTGCCGGAGCAGCGACCGTAGTTCGATCGCGTCGTCGAGCTGCTGGATCAGGTCCATGTGCTGTCTCCCCTCGACTGGATGCGGGCAGCTTTCACTGAATCGAGCTCCGCGGCAACTCGGCATGCGTGGCGGTGTCCTCGCCGTTCGAGGATTCGGGCATGATCGGCGGGTGATCCGGGTCCGCCGCCGGGAAGCCGAGCCGCGCACCGCCGGGCCGGGGGCTGACCGGCTCCGCCGCTGGGGCTTCGCCATCGGCGGCCCGGTGCTGATCGTGGCGGCCGTGCTGGTCGTACTGCACTCGTTCGCGTTCGGCGGCCGGCTCACGCTCCAGCACGTCGACGTCCTGTCGCAGTGGCTGCCGACGTACTGCTTCCTCGGGAAGAGCCTGGCGGCGGGCCACATCCCCGCCTGGAACCCGTTCGTGATGGGCGGCGTGCCCTTCGCCGCCGACCCGCAATCCGGCTGGACCTACCTCCCGGCCATGGCGCTGTTCTCGGCCATGCCCTGCGACGTGGCCATGCGGTGGTTCATCGTGCTCCAGCCGGTGCTGGCCGGGCTCGGCCTGTTCTGGTTCCTGCGAAGCGAGGGGCTCGGCCGCGCCGCCTCGACCACGGGCGGGCTGGTGTTGGCGCTGGTGGTGGCGGAGTCCTACATCGGCATCTCGATCCCGTTCTCGGGCACGCTGGCCTGGACGGCGTTGATGCTGGCGGCCGCTTCGCGGCTGCTTCGGGCCGGCGCGTGGCCGGCGAGGCTGACCTGGACCGCCGGTACCGCCGTGGCCTGGGGGCAGGTTGCGGCGGCCCACCTCTCCGACGGCTTGGTGATCGCGTCGCTGGCCCTGGTGGTCTTCGTGGTCGTGCGGGTGGGGGCCGACCTGCGGGCCCGCCGCCGCACGGGGCGGGCCTCGGCGGCGCTGGCGGGACTGCTGGTGGCCGCCCTGCCGCTGGTGAACCTGGCCGGGCTCGTCCCCCGGCTGGCGTACCTGTCCAGGACCAGCCTGTCCCTCGGCTACCGGGGGATCCAGGTCCGCGCCGCCGAGCTGGCCGGACGGCACCCGTTCCCGTTCAAGGTCGGCCCGTCGAGCCACACGGACTGGCCGCTCGGGCTGACCACCGCGCCGGGCTCATACGTCGGCGCGGCCGCGCTGGTCCTGGCCCTGGCCGCGTGGGGGAGCCGGCGCCACCGGTCGCTGGCCCTGGCCTTCGGCCTGATCGGCGCCATCAGCTACGCACTGTCGATCCGGGTGGTCGCCGCGTGGCTGGCGCCGCACCTGGAGGGATCGACATTCGGCCAGTTCTACCTGCACGAGCCGGAGCGGTTTCGGTTCGGCACCATCCTGGCGGTGCCGGTGCTCGCCGCCATCGGGCTGGAGGCCTGGCGGGAGGCGGCAACGCTGCGCCGTCGACTGCTGCTGCTGGCTCCGGGCCTGCTGGTGTGGGGGGTGCTGCCGCCGCTGTACGGGGTGGAGCACCCCTCGGTGTGGGTGCCCGTGGCCGGGGCGGTGGCGGGAGCGATCGCCCTGGCAGCCGGTTCCATCCGGCCGGCCCTGGCCGCCCTGGTCCCGGTCGCGCTGGCCGGGGAGCTGGTGGCCGGTGGGCTCCTGGGCCAGACCGCCGGGTACCGGCTCCCGTACCCGGGCATCGAGCGTCCCACGGACACGCTGGCGTTCCCGCCACTTCGCGCACCCACCGTCCCGGCCGGCGCGTACGTCCGGGCGGGACCCATCGCCGCCACGTTGCAGCGCCGAGATACGGGCCGGTACCTCTCGCTGGTGCCCGGCGTTCGGAGCCGCAAGCGAGGAGCCCTCCAGCTGCAGCACACCGGCGACTGGCCGCTGCTGGGGAACCAGCGGTCCACGCTGTTCCACCTGGAGGACGGCGATGGCTACAACCCCGCCCAACTGCTGCGGTACTGGTCGTTCGTGCGCGCGGTCGAGCCCAAGCACCTCAACTACAACGCGGCGTTCTTCATCCGGCCCCCCAGCGTGGCCCGGAACCTGCTCCAAGTGGCGTGGGTGATCGCCGGGACCACGCAGGGCGCTTCGGTCCGTCTGCGCGGGTTCGCGGTGCAGCGGGCGGTGGGTGAGGGCCGGTACCAGCTGTACCGAGTCCCCGGTTCGCCTCCACGAGCGTCGGCCTTCACGTCCTGGACCGCCGCCGGTACGCCGGATGGGGCGCTCAGGGACGTCCTGGTCCCCAGGTTCCCCGTGAACGGAACGGTGGTCCTGGAGGCCGACCCCGGCTTCCGGTCCGGCCCCCCGCAAGAGGCCGCTGCTGCCGACTACGCCTGGATCGGGACCCAGTCGGCGCGGGTCGAGGCCAGCACGGGATCCCCCGCCGTGGTGTTGGTTCGGAACGCCTACGACCCGAACTGGCATGCCACGGTGGACGGCCGCCCGGCCCCCGTCCTGGCCGCTGATTACGTGGACCAGGGAGTGCCGGTCCCGGCCGGGAGACACACCGTCGTCCTCTCCTACGACGACCCGGCGGTCGGATATGGCCTGCTGGGGACCGCTCTCAGCCTGGCCGCCCTGCTCGGACCGGCCACGTTCCTCCGGGCCCGAAGAAAATCCAAAACCGAGCAGAACCATCCTCCCGAGGTTGGCGAAGAACAGGTGTAACCCCCTCCCTGGAGGTACACGGACCCCGGCTCCCCCGCCGGGGTCCAGCTTTTCCGGGGCTTCCAGAAGCGTCGCCCCACCTCGGGACCGGAGTCCGCCGGGCCCGCTCTACACTGGAAACCGTGACTCCTCGCACCCTCGTCACTCCTCCTCGCGTCCTGGCCGCGATGCTCGCCCTGGCAGTCGTGGTGTTCGGGCTGACCGGGGACTCGCCGCGGTCGCAGGCCCAGCCCGTCGACGCGTCGCGCTACCGGACCCGCTGGCCGATCAAGCACGTGATCTTCATCGTCAAGGAGAACCGGAGCTTCGATCAGTACTTCGGGCTGTTCCCGGGGGCGAACGGCACGACCGTGGGGCTGACCGGGGACGGCCAGCGTCCGCTGATCCAGGGGATCCCGGAACGGCTCCAGCACGACCTCCTCCACAACTACGAGACCGCGCTGCGTTCCTGGGACCACGGGAAGATGGACGGGTTCGCCTGGGACCGTTGGTCCCGGAAGTACGCGTACTCGGAGGCCCTGCCGCAGGACATCCCCAACTACTGGCACTGGGCGAAGCAGTTCGTGCTGGCCGACAGCTTCTTCTCGTCGGCGCAGGGGCCGTCCTTCCCGAACCACATGTTCACCATCGCCGCGTCGTCGGCAGGGACGCACAACAATCCCAAGCGCACCGAGGGCGGCGGGTCGTGGACATGGGGGTGCGACGCGCCCTCGAACGTCAAGGTGAAGGTCAAGACCGAGGTGGACGAGGTCTCGTGGGTCCCGCCGTGCTTCGACATCCCCACCGAGGGCGACCTGCTCAGCGCGGCCGGGGTCCCGTGGACGTACTACTCCGCCGCGCCCGGGGAGAAGGGCTACATCTGGTCCACGTACGAGGCCATCCGGCACATCCGCGAGACCCACCAGTGGCAGGAGCACGTCCAGCCGGCGGACTCGCTGATCAGCGACATCGGGCGCGGCGCGCTGCCGCCGGTCACGTGGGTCACCCCGCGCTTCGAGTACTCCGACCACCCGGAGTACAGCGTGTGCTACGGGGAAAACTGGACCACCCAGGTCGTGGACGCGGTGATGCGCAGCTCCATGTGGAAGGACACCGCCATCTTCATCACCTGGGACGACTGGGGCGGCTTCTACGACCACGTGGCGCCGCCGCAGGTGGACGACTTCGGGTTCGGGATCCGGGTCCCTCTGCTGGTGATCTCGCCGTACGCGCTCCAGGGCGTGGTGGACCACCGGCTGGGCGAGTTCTCCTCGGTGCTCCGGTTCATCGAGGACAACTGGGGGCTGACGCAGCTGACCCAGCGGGACCGGGCCGCCGGCGACCTGTCGTACGACTTCGACTTCTCGAAGCCGCCCCGCCCTCCGGACCCGCTGCCGCTTCGCACGGACTGCACGGGGAAGCCGACAGACCATGCCCCGCAGTGAGCGGAGGCGGCCCCGGCGGGTGCGGTACCGTCGGCGCGACCCCGCGTGGCAGAATCGGACGACATGGCCTCCACGACGATGATCTCGGCGAAGCTGGAAGAGCTCCGCGGTGTGCTGTCCCCGTTGGGCGGGGCCGTGGTGGCGTTCTCCGGCGGAACGGACTCGGCCCTGGTCGCCGCCGTGGCTTCCAGCACGCTGGGCCCTCGGGCCCTCGCCGTCACCGCGGTCTCGCCGTCCCTGCCGCCGGGCGAGCTGGGCGAGGCGCGGCGTGTGGCCCGCCACGTGGGTATCCGGCACCTGGCGGTGCGGACCCACGAGACCGAGCAGGACGCGTACCTCGCCAACGGGGTCGACCGCTGCTACCACTGCAAGACCGAGCTGTACGACGTCCTTTGGCAGGTGGCGGCCAGGGAGGGCCTGCCCCACGTCCTGTCGGGCGCGAACCTGGACGATCTCGGCGACTACCGGCCCGGCCTGCGCGCCGCTGCGGAGCGCTCGGTTCGGCATCCGCTGGTGGAGGCGGGATTCGGCAAGTCGGAGGTCCGGGAGGCGGCGCGGGCGATGGGGCTGCCCACCTGGGACAAGCCCGCGTCGGCGTGCCTGTCGTCGCGGATCGCGTTCGGAGTGAGGATCAGCGTGGACGAGCTGCGGAAGGTCGGAAGGGCGGAGCGCCTGCTGAAGGACCTCGGGTTCCGGCAGGTCAGGGTGCGGGTGCACGGGGACCTGGCGCGGGTGGAGGTGGAAGCGGGCGAGGTGCACCGGCTGGTCGACCCCGACGTCCGGGACCGGCTCGTCGCGGCCCTGAAGGAGCTCGGGTACCGCTACGTGACGGTGGACCTGGAGGGATTCCGCTCGGGCAGCATGAACCCCCTGGAGGAGGCCGGCCCGGCGTGAGCCGGATTCGGCTTCATCTGACCTTCCCCGAGCACCTGGTCCAGGAGCCCGTGATCTACCGGCTGGGCCACGAGTTCGGCGTCGTGACCAACATCCGCCGGGCCAGCATCGAGGAACGTTTCGGCTGGGTGATCCTGGAGTTGGATGGAACGGAAGACGACATCGCCCGCGCCGTGGCCTGGCTGGCCGACCAGGGCATCCAGGTGGACCGCATCGACGAGGACCGCGAGACGACGTGAGGGCGGCATGAGGTCGGCATGAGGGCGGCGTGAGGTCGGGGAGGGGGGCGTGACGGCGGCGAAGCGGCACATCCTGTTCGTGGACAACCGCCCGGAGTTCATGCATCAGCCGGTGTTGCGGCTGCGCCTGGAGGGCTACGAGGTCGACGAGGCCGAGTCGGGAGACGAGGCCCTGGCCAAGCTCCACGAGAACGACTACGACCTGCTGATCCTGGACGCGGAGCTTCCCGACAGCGACGGCTGGGAGGTCCTGAAGGAGGTGCGGAAGGACCCCCAGCTCGAGGACCAGAAGATCATCGTGCTGATGGCGGGCCAGGGAGAGACCGGCAAGCTGGTGCTGGTGCCGGTGGACGCCGAGCTCCGCCGCCCGTTCAGCATGGCCCAGCTCCTCGACGCCGTCCGGCGCGTCCTCGGCGAGGCGTGAGCGAGCGCTAGGGTGCCGTCGCCTCGGTGACGATGCGGCGGCCCCACATGAAGTGGTCGTGGTACCAGCCGGCGGCCACGTTCATGATCTGGACGCCGGCGTAGCCGTTCGAGGAATCGAACGACCAGCCCCCTCCCAGGTACGTGTCCACGTGGTCGACGGAGCTTCCACCGCTCGAATAGAACATGAGGTCGCCCGGCTGGAGGTCGTCGTAGGCGATGCGCTCGGTGGGCGCGACGGCCTTGGACATGTCGCTCGAGGACCGCTCCGGGAGCGGCCAGCCCGTGTACCCGCGGACCTCGGTGTTGTCCCATCCGCCGTCCGGCGCCTTCATCAGCCACCAGGTGAACCCGGAGCAGTCGAAACCGCCGACGGGTTGCGAGCCGCAGCAGTAGCCCACCGGCGACTGCCGGTACCACTCGCCGGCGTACACGTACGGGAAGCCGACGTACTTCAGGCCGAACTCGACGACCTGCCTCATCTCGTCCGACAGCGGCGGCAGCGTGATGGTGCCGTAGCCCGCGTAGTAGTCGTGCAGCCAGGACTCCGATGTATCGATGGTCCAGGCCCGGTACAGGGACCAGGCCACCTCCGACCGGGGCAGTGGGGTCTTCGGCCCCACGTCCAACGAGGGGTCGGAATGGTTGTAGCGCAACGCCAGCAGCATCCCCATCATCAGCACGCCGACCCCGGGTTTGTGCTGGAACACGTAGCCGTCGGAGGTGTGGATGGCCTCGATGCCCGCGGCGAGATCGCCGAAGCCGATCGCCTTCACCAGGGCGCGATGCAGGGACTGGGTGGTGACCGGGGCGTCCGGCCGGAAGCTGTCCCCCGTCCTCAGCATCCAGTGCTTCTTCACGGCCACGTTCGCGTACGGGAAGAAGGGGTCGTCGGGGGGGAGGTCGGCGAAGGTCAGCGAAGCCTTCGGCGTCGCCGTCGGGGCGAACGCCTCGACCAGCGCGCGAGCCAGAAACCTGCGGGTCTCGACGCCGTCCGGCTGGAAGGTCGTGGGCCCGTAGTCCTGCATCCACGTGTTCGTGGACGCGACCAGGTCGATGGCGCCCTTGGCCCAGTAGCCGTCCGGCACGTCGGTCCAGACGTTGTCGGCGGCACTGGAGCTGCTCGCGGGGACGGCCGCGGCGGAGGCGATGGGGAACCCCGTCGCCAGGGTGAGGAGCGCAACCAACGCAAGGGAGCGCCGCCTTTGGGGAAGCGGTCTCATATGACCTGCCTCGGCCCTACGCAGAAATCTCTTGACGCGTTCCTTGGTCCTAACCGGGGCGAGCCGGAAAGGGTCAGCTCGGCTTCCCCCGACTGCCGTTTCAATCCCCCGGATGGCTTCCTCCGAGCCTCTGCCGGGACGGCCGAATGGCCTAGCCCCAGGCCCGCCCGGGCCAGGCCGGGGCCGGCGCTAGGCTTGGCGGAGATGATCTTTCGGTGGGAGTACCTCGACGCCGATGGGCGGACGGTGGGCCGCTCGGAGCCGTTCGGCGAGCGCGTTGCCGCCGAGGACTGGATGGGTCAGGCCTGGGAGGACCTCGTCGCGAGGGGCATCGAGGAGGTTGCGCTGCGCGACGAGGTCGCCGACCGCACGATCTACCGAATGGGCCTCGGCTCCCAGTAGGCGGGCCCGCGGCCCATCCGCCTCTAGCAGACCAGGTTCAGGTACGGGTACGGGTCGATGGCGGTGCCGATCACCGTGTATCCGTAGACGGACCGGTAGGGATTCGACGGGATCGCGTTGGGATGCCACTCGAAGTGGTCGTGGGTCGGGCCCCCTTGCGCGTCTCCCGAGTCGCCGACGTAGCCGATCACGGTCCCCGCGGACACGTTCCCCAAGGTCCCGTAGCTGTCCAGGTGCGCGTTGTACACGTACCCCAGGCTCCCCCGGACGATGACGGCGTTGCCGCCGAGGCCGTTCGGGTCCGAATACGCGTTTCCGGAGAACGGCGCGTAGATCGGGGTGCCCCGAGGCGCCATGAGATCGTTCCCAGCGTGGGGGTGGTAGCCGCCTGCGTAGCGGGGCGCGCCGAAGCTATCGCCATAGGCGTGGGGCTGGCCCACCGGGCAGACCTGGAACGGGCCGCTGTTCGGGACCGGGTTGGGAGACCCTCCGCTGCCGGGTGTCGACCCCTGCACCGCGGCCTGCGCGGCCGCCGCTGCCGCCGCCGCTGCTGCCGCGGCCGCCTTCGCCGCGGCGACCTGCTCCGCGTGAAGCTTCTTCTTGAGGTGGGCGACCAGGTCAGTCACTTCCTTCTGCTTGGCCAGGAGATCGGTGGCGATCCGGGACGCCTTCGCGCTGGACGCCTGGAGCCCTTCGTAGACGGACTGGGCATCCGCGAGCTTGCTGGCCAGCGCGGCCTGCTCGTCCTGGAGGTCGGCCAGCGCCGACGCCTGCGTCGCCTCGAGGTCCTGGAGGTCCGAACGCCGCGCGGCCAGGGCGTTCGCCCGGTTCTGGACGTCGTTGGCGAGCGTGGCGTCGTTCGCGGCGATCTGGCTCTCGAACTGGAGCTTGTCGGACAGGTCGGAGAGGGAGGTCGCACCGAGCAGCACCTCCAGCCCGCTGGCCGGGCCCTGCTCGTACGCGTACCGGGCCCGCCGGTCGAGCTGGGACCGCAGCGCCTCGTACCGGTCCTTGGCCCGGCCGATGGCGGCGACGGTGTCCCGGACCCGCTGCCGGGTCTGCTCGTACCGGCTCTCGGCATCGTCCACCCGCTGAGCCGTCGCGTTCAGCTCGCTCTGGAGCGAGGAAAGCCGGTCCTGTTGCACCGCGATCTCGTTGCGCAGCGTGTCGAGCCGGGCTCGCTGCGCGTCGATCTGGTGCTCCAGCACGTGCAGCCGGTTCTTGGCGAGCTGGAGCTCGGCCTTGGTGTCGGCAGCCGCGCCGGGGGTGACGACGGCAAGGAGGGCCACCACCAGGATCGCCGCTCCCAGTCGCAACAGACCGCGCGAGCGCGCCCGGATCACCCCCATCAAGGGGTCTTACCTACCGGACCGGAGCTTGCTACGTCAACCCTGCCCGGTTACAGACTGGTTCGAATCGCGCTCGTCCTGGCTTCCCGGCGACGCCGGGCGGCCGAGTCGAGCCCTCGTCCTGCGGCTGAGCTCCTCGAGGCGCTCCGAGGTCCGAACCGCCGGCGGGACCGGGTCCACCAGGGCGGCGGCCTCGGGTGGCAATTCGGCCAGGTCCGCCTCGAACCGTTCCCGGGCCTCCGCCAGCGTCGGCGGGGGCCGGGTCCGCCGGCCGTCCCGCATCACCGGCGACAACAGCGGCGCACTTGCCTCCGGTGCCGGCTCGTCCCGTACCGCCAGCACGTCCACCAGCCCGGGCGCCCGAAACACCTGTTTGGCTCCCGGCGCGGTGGCCTTCCCCGGCGAGAGCTTCGCCACAGCCCGGTCCCCGTAGGCGACCAGCTTGTACACGGTGTCCAGATACGGAGCGTCGGCCGAGACGCCCAGGCGGGTCCCCACGCCGAAGGCGTCGATGGGCGCCCCCGACCGGACCAGCCGGTCCACGTCGAGCTCGTCCAGGCCTCCCGAGGCGAAGATCCGCACGTCGTTCAGGCCATCGGCGTCCAGGATGGCCCGGGCTTGGCGGGCCAGCTCCTCCAGGTCCCCCGAGTCGAGCCGGATGCCCAGCTGGCCGGTCAGCCCGAGGTCGTGGATGACCCTGGCCGCCCGCCGCACCCCTTGGACGGTGTCGTAGGTGTCGACCAGGAACGTGATCCGGGCCGGGTGGTCCTGCGCGTATGCGCGGAACGCTTCCTCCTCGGACTCGAACGCCTCGACGTAGGAGTGGGCCATGGTCCCCACCGCCGTGAGCCCGTACACCCGGGCCGCCTCCACGTTGCTGGTACCGAGGAACCCAACCATGGCCGACGTTCGCGCCACCGCCATGGCCGCCTCCACGCCGTGGGTCCGCCGGAACGAGAAGTCCACGACGTCCGTCTCCCGGGCCGCGATGCGGAACCGCGCCGCTTTCGAGGCCAGCGTGGTCTCCACGGTGATCCGGTTCAGCAGGAACGTCTCGACCAGCTGGCCCTGCGCGACGGGCGCCGTCACCTCCAGCAGCGGCTCGCCGGCGAACATGATCCGCCCCTCCGGCACCGCCCACACGTCTCCCTCGAACCGGAGGTCGCGGAACGCCTCCACCGCCTCCCGGTCGAACCCCAGGGTGCCTTCCAGGTACTCCAGGTCCTCCTCCGAGAACCGGAAGCTCTCCAGGTACTCCAGGCAGGCCTCCAGCCCCGCGGCGACCAGGAACCCCCGCGACGGCGGGAGCTTCCGGACGAAGAGGCTGAAGGTCGCCGGCCGGTCCATCCCCCGGCGGAGGTAGGACGCGGCCATGTTGAGCTCGTACAGGTCGGTCCACAGCGCCCGGCCCATGGTCGCGACGACGATACCCTGTCGGTCGTGTCGGTCGTGCACCTCGTGACGCCCTCGGTCATCGCGAGCGCCGGCGGCGGCATCGCCCACGCGCTGTCGCTGGCCTTCGGGATGCTGTGGGAGATCCTGTGGGCCCTGATCTTGGGGTTCGCGCTCTCGGCCGTGGTGCAGTCGCTGGTGTCGAAGGCCCAGATGACCCGGCTGCTGCCGGACGACTCGCCGCGCTCAATCGCCGTCGCCTGCGGGCTCGGCATCGCGTCCTCGTCATGCTCCTACGCCGCCGTGGCCCTGGCCCGGTCGATCTTCCGGAAGGGAGCGAACTTCACCGCCGCGATGGCGTTCGAGTTCGCCTCCACCAACCTGGTCATCGAGCTCGGGGTCATCCTGGCCCTGCTGATGGGGTGGCAGTTCACGCTGGCCGAGTTCGTGGGCGGCCCGCTGATGATCGCGATCATGGTCCTGCTGTTCCGGTTGTTCCTGTCGGAGCGGATGATCGAGCTGGCCCGGCGGCAGGCGGAGCGCGGCCTGCGCGGCTCGATGGAGGGCCACGCGGAGATGGACATGTCGGTCACGGGCGGCTCGATCCTGTCGCGCCTGCGGTCGCGCCGAGGCTTCACCGCCGTCAGCCAGTCGTTCGTGATGGAGTGGGCCGCCGTCTACCGCGACATCGGCATCGGGCTGCTGATCGCCGGGGCGCTGGCGGCGTGGGTGCCGGAGTCGTTCTGGCGGGGCTTCTTCTTCGAGGGCCACCCGCTGCTGGCGAAGTTCTGGGGGCCCCTGATCGGACCGCTGGTGTCGGTGGTGTCGTTCGTGTGCTCGATCGGGAACGTGCCGCTGGCGGCGGTGCTGTGGAACGGCGGGATCAGCTTCGGCGGCGTGGCCGCCTTCATCTTCGCCGACCTCATCATCCTGCCCATCCTGAACATCTACCGGAAGTACTACGGCATCAGGATGAGCGCGTTCCTGCTGGCGACCTTCTACGCGGCGATGGTGGCCGCGGGACTGGCCGTCGAGCTCCTGTTCGACGCGCTCGGCCTGATCCCGAACCAGCGAAACGCCAAGGTCGTCGAGGCGCAGGTCTCGCTCAACTACACGACGGTGCTGAACGTGCTGTTCCTGGTGCTGGCGACGGTGCTGGTGGTCCGGTTCGTCCGCACGGGCGGCATGGAGATGCTGGCCCACATGGACGAGCCCGCGGAGCACGGTCACGAGGGCCATGGTTCGCACGAAGGCCATGAGTCGCACGGTGGCGCTGGCGAGGGAGGCGGCTCGAACGATTGACCCCGATCCTTGAGGGCCGGGTATGCTTCCCGGGCCAGTTCGGTCCAGCATTCAGGCCTTACGGAGGGGGAAGACATTGGTTCAGCAGCCTGCCCCACGCAAGCGTCCCGTCGGCGGCATCCTGGCGATCGTCGGCGGCGTCCTGATCGTCGTGAGTTCCTTCGTGGAGTGGGGGAAGGTCACGGTGAAGATCGGGCAGGGCAGCTCGGTCACGCTGAAAGGCGATGCGACCGTCCTCATCGCGGGAATCGTGCTGATCCTGCTGGGGGCGGCGCTGATGGTCATCACGTCGCGCGGCACCCGGCTCCTGGTCGCCGTGCTGACGATCCTCGGGTCGCTCGTGGCGCTCCTGGTGACCGGCGTGTTCGTGGGCTCCGACGACACGCTCATCTCCTCCGCAGCGAATTCCTTTCACGACCGGACCCCGAGCGTCTCGGCCGACCGGTTCGAAGCGGCGCTGAAGCGGCTGGTCAAGAGCGGCGACGCCGACGTCACGCGGAGCGCTGGGGTGTATCTGGCGCTCGGCGGTAGCGTCCTCGGGCTGGTCGGTGGCATCGCGGGTCTCCGCCGGGGCAAGCGCGAGGAGCTCGCTCCGCCGCCACCTCCGCCCGGCGCGGCCGCCTGGCCGGCCCAGCCCTCGTCCGCTCCGGTCCCGCCGCCGGTTGCTCCGGAGGGAGGAGCACCGCCGCCACCACCGCCTCCGGCCGCTCCGCCCTCGGCGCCACCTCCGCCATCCTCACCGTCTCCTCCTCCGCCTCCCCCGAACCCGCCACCTCCGCCGCCGGGGGGAGCCCCGAGCTAGAGCCGGAGCGCAACCCCACCGCCGTGCGCAGCGACGAGTTCAGCGTGGACACGCGGGGCCGGCGGGTCACCGACGTCACGGATCGAGTCCGCGAGTTCGCGGCCTCGGCGGCGGCAGCGGCCTGGTCCACGTGTTCCTCCCGCACGCTACTGCGGGCGTGGCCCTGATGGAGACCGGGTCGGGCTCGGAGGCCGACCTGGAGGAGGCGCTCGACCGCCTGCTGCCGGCCGAGGACCGGTACCGCCACCGCCATGGCTCCACCGGCCACGGCCGCGACCACCTGCTGCCCGTGTTCGTCTCGCCGTCGCTCTCCATCCCCGTGGAGGACGGCCGGCTGCTGCTCGGGACCTGGCAGAGCGTGGTGGTGGTCGACCCCAACCGGGACAACAACACCCGGCGGGTCCGGCTGTCGTTCCTCCCCGGCTGACCCGAGCGCCTCCCTAAGCGCCTCACGCCACTCCTGCGTGTAGTAGGAGGCTATCGAGCCCGGAGAAGGAGGGCGAGTACATCACCGGCGTGCCCGACGGCTGGACTCCGAACGGGATCGAGTGTGAGCCCTTCACCGGGAAACCCCCGCAGGAGGGCTAACTCTTGGCGCACCCCTGGCCACCCATGCGTGTCACTGTTGGAGTCGAAGCGTTGGAAGGGCCTGACGGATCCGCTCGAAGTCCCGGTCGCGTGTCCACAGTTCGGCCTCGGACCGGACGGTGGCGATGGCGATGACGACATCCGTGAGCGGGACGGACACCCCTGCTCGCCTCATGTCGCTGGCGACCTCTCCGACCTTCCGCCAGGCCGTTCGATCGAGATCTGCCCACGGCAGGCTGCCGATCGCGAGCCATACCTCCTCCCGCTGCGCAGGCGCCGTGCCCGCCAGCAGCTCAGCGACCACCGGGCCGCACACGAACACTGACTCGCGTTCCAGATAGGAGTCGAGCGCAGCGACCGTGCTTGGATCCCGCCCTCGGAGATAGTCGACCCACACCGAGGCATCCGGGAGCAGCTTCACGTCCGCCGATCCACCCTCCGAGCCTCCTCGGATATGTCCTCGATCTTCAGCTTGCCCTGAAGGGCCTTCGTTCTGGATGACGCATCTTTGGACAGGTACTCGGCGATTGCCCGCTCTACGGCTTCACGCTTCGACGCGCCGGGGTTGCGGGCGAGGAGGGCAAGCAAGAGCTCGTCGTCGATATCGAGCGTGGTCCTCATGCCATCATTATGGCATAACAGCGCGCCCGAACTTTGGGAGCAAACGCGCCGAGGGAAGGCCCGGCCGGGCACTCACAGGTACTGGCCGGGGCGGAGGTCCTTGCCGTCGCCGGCCGCCTTCGAGCTGACGGCCTGGACGTCCCGCTCTCTCAGCAGCAGGTACTCCTGCCCGTCCATCTCGACCTCCAGCCCCGCCTGCGGCAGGAACAGGATCCGGTCACCCGAAGTGACCTGCCGGACGTCCGGTCCCACCAGCACGACGTCCGCCCACACGCATCGCCTGGGCGCCACCGCGGCGGTGGCGGGAATGAGCAGGCCGCTGCGGGACCGGCGCTCGCCGTCCTCGGGCACCTGGACCACCAGGCGATCGCCGGTCAGGCGGACGTCGAGGGGACGCGTCGTCCGCCGCCGGGGCCGGGGAGCAGGAGATTCAGCGCGAGCTCGGGGCACGTTCGAGATTGTACCGGCGGGTTGTGGGCCGGCCCCGGGCTCCTCCGGGACCAGCGAATGGCCGGTTGCCGGAGACGAGCTCAGGGAGCCTCGACGGCGATTCGCTTCCCGGTGAACGTGAAGTGCCTGGGCGCGAAGAGCGGATCCCCATTCGGATCGACCGCGGTGAGCGTCGCATGCCCGCTGAGCGTCTTCGCCTTGAACGTGCCCTTCGCCCGAACCTTCACCGTGTTGTTCAGGCTGCCGTCCGATGCGAAGTGGAAATTCAGATACGTGAAGGCGAAGCCCCCCGGCGCTGGGCTCGTCCATTCCCCGATCCCGGTGCCGGACTCGTCGGACCCGATCGTGATGAACACTCCGCCGGCGGCGAAGGCGGCCACGGCCTGGAAGCCCGCTGGGCTCGACTGCGTCTTCGGCGTGATCAACCACGCACCCCTCACGGTGAGGTCCGAAGCGCTGGCCGGCGCAGCACCGGCGGCGAGCACCGCCTCCACTCCGAGCGCCGCGGCGCCGACCCGGGCAAGCGCCTGACGTCGCGTGATCTCGCGTCCCATAACCAGCCTCCTCTTCGCTAGGACTCGTCCAGCAGCGAAGCCGCGACACGGGCTCGCTGGTCCGAGGGCCAGCCGAACATGGCGCCGATGGCGAGGGCCCGCTTGTAGAACCGGTGCAGGGGGTGTTCCCAGGTGAACCCGATCCCGCCATGGACCTGGATGGCGCGCTC
This sequence comes from Actinomycetota bacterium, assembly GCA_030774015.1. Lineage (NCBI taxonomy): Bacteria > Bacillati > Actinomycetota > Actinomycetota bacterium. The sequence goes on from JALYLZ010000175.1 coordinate 22,053, forward strand.
GCACGCCGCGATGGCGGCCTCGGCCGCGTAGGCTTTCGCCGCCGCCGCGGCGTCAGGCGCCTCGTCGGCTCCGTTGGCGACCGCCCATCCCGCCCAGTACGTCAGCGACCGGGCGCTCTCGGTCTCGACGAACGCGTCCGCCAGCTCGTGGCTGACGGCCTGGTACACCCCGACGGGCCGCCCGAACTGCTCCCGATTCTTGGCGTGCCCAACGGCCATCTCCAGCGCCCGGGAGGCCACGCCCACGGCCTCGGCGGCCAGGCCGGCCAGCGCGCGGTCCCGAACGTGCTCCAGCAGGGCCGCGGCCCGGGCATCCTCGGCCAGCAAGGTCCCCGGCGCGTCGGACAGCGTCAGCCTTCCCAGCGGCCGTGTCGCGTCCACCGTGGGGAGCGGCTCCCAGGAAGCCCCGGGGCCGTCCCGCTCCACGGCCCACAGTGCCGAACCGTCGGGTGCGCGCCCGGCCACGACGACCAGCTCGGCCCCCCCGAGGTCCGGGACGAACATGGCCGCGCCCGACAGCCGCCAGCCGTCGCCGTTCGACTCGCCGCTCACTCCGTGTTCCTCGCCCGGACCGCCCCAGGCCAGCGTGGCGGCGCGCTTTCCTCCCACGACGTCGGCCACCAGGTCGGGCGCGGAGGCCAGCGCGGGCAGCGCCAGCGCCACCGTGGAGAAGTACGGCCCGGGGAACAGGGCCCGCCCTGTCTCCTCCAGGACCACGACCTCCTCCAGGAACCCCATGCCCAGGCCCCCGGCCTCCTCGGGAACGGATACCCCGGTCCATCCCAGCGCCGTCACCTCGGGCCACCAGGCGGGATCCCAGCCGGGGCCGTCGGCGATCTCGGCCACCCGCTCGACGGGGAACCGGGACGCCAGGAACTCCCGGACCGACGTCTGGAGCGCCTTCTGGTCCTCGCTCAGGGTGAAATCCATCAGCGCCCCTTCGGAAGGCCCAGCACCCGCTCCGCGATGATGTTGCGGAGGATCTCGGAGGTACCGCCCTCGATGGAGTTGCCACGGCTCCGGAGCTGGAGGCGCTGCCACAGCCCGTCCTGGACCGCGTGCTCGCCACCCGACAGCATGGCGTACGGCCCCTCGATCTCGATGGCGAGCCTGGTGATCTGCTGGTTGGTCTCCGACCACAGCAGCTTGGCCGCGGAGCCTTCCGGTCCGGGCACCCCGGTGGCCAGGAAGGACGAGTACGCCCGGTAGTTGGTGAACCGCAGGGCCTGGTACTCGGACCACAGCCGGGCGATCCGGTCCCGGACCAGCGGGTCGTCCGCCGCGCGATGCCCGTTCCGCTTGGTGTCGCGCGCCAGCTCGATGAGCCGGCGGATCCCCACCTCCAGCCGCACGGTCAGGACGATCCCCAGCACGGCTCGCTCGTTCATCAGCGTGGTGATGGCGACCGCCCACCCGTTCCCCTCGCCCCCCAGGATGTTCTCGGCGGGGATGCGGACGTCGGTCAGGAAGATCTCGTTGAACTCGGCGTCGCCGGTGATCTGCCGGAGCGGCCGGACCTCCACGCCGGGGGCGTGCATGTCCAGGATGAAGTAGGTCAGGCCGCGATGCTTCTCGACCGAGGGATCGGTCCGGGTCAGCAGGATGCAGTAGCCGGCGATGTGCGCGAACGACGACCACACCTTCTGCCCGTTGACCACGAAGTCGTCGCCGTCGCGGACGGCGCGAGTGGACAGCGAGGCCAGGTCGGAGCCGCTTCCCGGCTCGGAGAACCCCTGGCACCACACCTCCTCGGCCGTGAGGATCGGCTCGAGGTAGCGGTCCTTCTGCTGCTCGGTGCCGTGCGACAGGATGGTCGGCCCGGCCATGCCGAGGCCGATCACGTTCATGTGCTCGGGGGCGCCGGAGCGGGCGAACTCCTCCAGCGCGATGACCTGGTGGGTGATGGGGGCCTCGCGCCCGCCGTAGCGCTCCGGCCAGGTCAGGCCCACGAATCCCGCCTCGTACAGCCTGCGCGACCAGTCCCGGTAGAAGGCCACCCGCTCGTCGCCCTGCGGCTCGCGGTAGCCCGGCTGGCCCCACCCCTCGGGGATGTTGTCCGCGAGCCACGCGCGGAGGCCCGTTCGGAACTCGGCTTCCTGCGGCGTGTCGCGGAAGTCCACCGTCGCATCCTACTCCCGGGTAGCCTCGCGGCGAGAGGACGGGGCCGGGGACGGGCCCGGGGTACGATCACGCGCCGTGACCGCCCAGGAGCTGATCGATCGCGCCGTCGAGATCCTCGAGGCGGCGCCCGCCATCGACCACTGGCAGAAGGACCGCGAGCGGATCGAGGCCGAGGAGCTGCTCACGCACCTGGTCGGCGACGAGTGGGCGGCGACGGACGAGATTCCGCCGGCCGTCCGGCGACGGTTCGAGCGCCTGATCGCCCGCCGGGCCACCGGCGAGCCCGTCCCCTACATCAAGGGCCAGGTGGAGTTCCGGGGGCTGAGGCTCGTGGCCCGGCCCGGCGTGTTCGTGCCCCGGGACTCCAGCGAGGAGCTGGCCGAGCGGGCCGTTCGGCGCCTCCGCCGCCGCCGCGGGCCCATCGCGGTCGACCTGGCCACCGGGTCTGGCCCGGTGGCCCTGGCGATGGCGAACGAGGTCAAGGTGGCCGAGGTCTACGGCACCGATCTGTCCGAGGAGGCCATCCGGCTGGCCCGGAAGAACGCGCGACGCCTCGGCCTGTCCGTCCGGTTCCTCCAGGGCGACCTGTTCGGCGCTCTGCCCCGGGGAATCGCCGGGCGGGTCGACGTGATCACGTTACATCCACCCTACGTGGGCAGGCGCGAGCTCCGCGAGCTGCCCGAGGAGGTGGTCAAGTTCGAGCCCGTGATGTCGCTCACTGACCACAGCCCGAAGGGCATGGGACTCATCGAACGAGCGGCCGCCGATGCCCGGGACTGGCTGAAGCCGGGAGGCTGGCTCCTGATCGAGGTGAGCCCCGACCGCTCGCGCTCGGTGGCGACCATCCTCCGCCGGGCCGGCTACCGAGAGGTCCGGAGCACCAAGGGCGGCCTCGAGGTCACCCGGGTGTTGACTGCGAGAGCCTGAACAGGCTCAGCGGGACTGCTTGGCGGCCTCGGCGCGGGCCCGGAGGCGCTTGGCGCGCAGGACGTCGGGGTCGCGCGGGTCGAGCGCCAGCACGGGAGCCGGGTCGTCTCTCCGGCTGTGCTGCTTGCTCATCTGCGTTCGGCGCATCTCCCGCCTCCCGTTCCGGTCCTCGCTGCATCGGTTCGTTCGGTCCACCCCTTGGAGGGGTGGGTGGCGGGGAGCCGGGTGACGGTCGGCTCCCCGCCGGGGTTTCCTGCGGTGCCCGGTTGGGCGTCCTCAGAAAATCGTTCAGTGGCGAAGCGGCCAGGCCACCAGCGACACCGCCATCGCAGCGATCCGGCGGGCCCGTGCCCGACGCTCCGCGCTGCGCGCGGCTCGGGTTGCGCGCGAGGCACGGTACGCGTCGGCGTCCCTGACCATGTCGGTGATCCGCTCCGTCGCCATCTCTCTCGCGTACATCGCCACCTCCCTGTGGAATCCTGGAGCCACCGTACGCGCGACCCGGCGGCCGCTTCGGTGCCGGCGGGCACCGTTGCGGGGTGACGTCCGTCACGCCGGTCCGGTTCTTGCCTTGCGCCAGATCTTGCCTTGGCCCCGATCGAGCGGTCAGGATGGCCCGTCATGGGACGGGTGCTCGGTCGGATCGCGTGGTTGGCGTTGGGCGTCGCCATGGCCTCCGCTCCCGCCCCGGCCCTGGCCGCGGCCACGGCGACCGTCCGGGCCAGCGGAAGCGTCACGGGCGACCTCAAGGCGGGCAACGTCCTCACCGTGGACCTCAAGCTCAGCCACTCGGACGGCTGGCAGAACTTCCAGCAGGTCCAGGTGGTCCTGCGAATCCATGGGCGGCCCCTCGACCAGCTGGTGTTCGACTCCCGGGACCTGTCCCTGTCCATCATCGGCGACGGCCCTTCGGCCTCGCTCACTTCCCCCGAGAAGCTCCATGGATCCTTCTTCTCCGTGAACACGGCCGGCGTGGCGATCAGCACGAAGCAGGATCGGCTCGAGCTCGAGATCCCGATCCGCCTGCTCATCGAGCCCCCGCCCGGCGCGCGGCTCTACTACACCTACGCGGCGAACGGGGTTCCCACCGTCGGCTTCAAGCCGCTCACGCCGCCCGTCGAGGCCAAGAGCGGGTTCTCGTGGGGGACCCTGGGCGTGGCCATCGCCGCAGCGCTGTTCGCCGGCGGGTTCCTGGGGAACCTGGTCGCCTCGAACCGGCGCCGCCAGGTCCGGCCGTCGGTCTACGCGGCGGTGTCGAAGCGGCTCGAGGAGGAACGGGCCCGCAAGTGACCACTCCCGCCCCCACCCACGACAGCCTGTGGGAACGCCTGGAGGCCGAGCTCGCCGCCTCCGGCGGGCGGAACCAGCTCGACGTCTGGGCACGCCTGAAGGAGCTGGTCGACCCGGGTCTGTTCCGGCCGAAGCTGGCCCCCGACGTCGAGATCAAGGTCCACAAGCTCCGGTGGGGCAACGACTTCGCGGTCGTGGCGAACCCGCGCGACCTCATCCACTACCAGCTGGCACCCCGCGACGTGGAGCTCCTCGGGCTGATGGACGGCACCCGCACCGTGAAGGAGATCGTCCTGGAGCGGTTCCAGAAATCCGGCGACCTCGAGCTGGGCGAGGTGGCGGACCTGGTCCGGCTCCTCCACGAGGGGAACTTCCTGGACGGCCGGTACCTCGACACCGGCGCCGCCGTGAAGCGGGCCATGGACCCGATCTCCGTGCCGAGGCAGAAGGCTCGCCTCTTCGCCCGGAAGCTCACCATCGAGTGGAGCGGTGCCGACCGGATGGTGAGCTGGCTCTACCACCACGGGCTGAAGGTCTTCTTCAACCGGCGGGTGCAACTGGTGTCGGCGGCGCTCGCCATCGCGGGTGTGGTGGCGTTCGTCCAGGATGCCCGGTCGCATCGCTTCAACCTGGCCGGCCAGTCGCTGGCCATCGGGTTCGTGGTCTTGCTGGTCCTGGACTACTTCATGGTGTTCGTGCACGAGCTGGGCCACGCGCTGGTGGTGGCGCACAACGGCCGGCGGATCAAGAGCGCGGGCTTCCAGATCTATTTCGGCTCGCCGGCGTTCTTCGTGGACGGCTCGGACGGGCTGATGATGGACCGCAAGCAGCGCATCGCGGAGTCCTTCGCCGGCCCCTACGCGCAGATGATCGTGGCCGCGGTGGCCGCGCTGATCGCGCTGGCCTTCCCGGGCTGGATCCTCTCCGAGACCATGTACCGCTACGCCGTCCTCAACTACATCGTGATCCTGATGAACCTGGTCCCGCTGCTGGAGCTCGACGGGTACTGGCTGCTCACGGAGCTGATCGAGGTCCCCGACCTCCGGCCCCGCTCGTTCTCGTTCGTGCGGCACGACTTCCTGTACAAGCTCCGCCATCACGAGCGGCTCACCAGGCAGGAGGTGGGGCTGACCCTGTACGCGGTGCTGGGGTCGCTGTTCACGGTGTTCTCGTTCTACACGTCGTACTTCTACTGGAAGACGGTCTTCGGCGGGCTGATCGCGCGGCTGTGGCAGGGCGGGCTGGTCACCCGGGTGATCCTGGGGGCGCTGGCCCTCTTCGTGCTCGGCCCGGTGGTCCGGGGCCTCATCAACCTCGTGCAGTCGATCGGCCGCCGGCTGCGCGCACTGTGGCGCCGGATCCGGTTCCGCCTGGAGACGAAGTGGCGGGTGGAGGCCGCAGAGATGATCGACGCCCTCCCCACGTTCAAGGACGTCCCCGTGAGCGTGCTGAACGACCTCGCCGGCCGGGTCCAGCTGAAGTCCTATTCGGCGGGGGGCGCGGTGTTCCGGCAGGGCGACGAGGCCGACGCCTTCTACGTCGTGCGGAGGGGAAGCGTCCAGGTGGTGGAGGAGGATCCGAAGAGCGGCGCCCAGCGCGTGCTCAGCACGCTGGGGCCCGGCCAGTCGTTCGGCGAGCTGGCCCTGGTGAAGGGGGCGCCCCGGACGGCGACCGTGCGCGCCGCCGAGGAGACCGAGCTGTTCGTGGTGGACCGGCCCACGTTCAACCGGCTGCTGGCCGACACCATCGACGTGCCGGACTTCGCGCCCACGCTGCAGCAGGCCGCGGAGCTCGGGGAGCTTCCGTGCTTCTCCCATCTGGACTCGAAGCGCCTGGCCGAGCTGCTCCAGCACGGGGACTGGATCACGGTGCCGCCGGGCCAGGAGCTGATGCGGCAGGGCGAGCCCGGCGACGCCTTCTACGCCATCGGATCGGGCCAGGTCGACATCGTGCGCGACGGGCGGCCGGTGGACCGGCAGGGCGCGGGGACCTACGTGGGGGAGATCGCACTGCTGTTCGACATGCCCCGGACTGCGACCGTGGTGGCCTACACTCCTGTGCGGGCGTTCCGCTTGGACCGCAAGGGATTCGATGGCATGGTGGCGGACTCGTTCCGGAAGGGAACCCTGCCGACGAACCTCCAGATCGACCGGACGCTCACCCACTAGAGACGGGCGGGGCATGGACTGCTGGCACTGCAAGAGGACGGCCGTGGGCGCGTGTCGCTTCTGCGGCCGGGGGATCTGCGAGGACCACGTCCAGATCCATCCCTACATCCTGGAGCTGTTCAAGACGAAGGACGTCACCAGGGTCCTCGTCGTGGAGGACGCCCTGTACTGCGGCGCATGTACCCCTCGCCCCGACCCCCTCGACCTCCCGGAGCTCGACGAGTAGCTCCGCCCGGTCACCGCGATGCCGCGATGGTGTGATGTGTGATGGTGTGACGGCGATCACATCGCGATGGTGACGCCGGTCACGGTCGTTTCGGTGATCGAGGTCACGTCCAACCCGGTGACGGCGGTCACAGACGCGAGGTAGCCCTCGGCACGAGACTAAGCGCAGGATTTCGGACGGCCCCTCCCGGGGGCCCCACAACTCGAAAGGGAGGTGAGCAGGATGGCGGACAAGAAGGTGACCCCGAAGGAGCCGGTCGCGAAGCAGGACAAGGCGGAGGAGAAGACGCCAGCGACGCGGGTATCCAGAGTGCAGCGCGTGCAGCGGGTCCAGCGCGTGCAGCGCGTGAAGCGGGTCAAGCGGTAGCTCGGCAAGACAGGTTTTCGACAGACGGGCTCGGGAGCTCCGGGTCCGTCTGTTGCTTTCTCAGGGGGGTGGCCATGACCGTCACGTACCTGAAGGAGGCGCCGGCTTTTTCGGCGGTGCGCTCTTCGCTAGGCTCACGCCTGATGTCCCCATCGGCGCGGTCCTCCACGGTCACCCTCCAGCAGGCCATGGGCGCCACGCCCCTGCTCGAGTCGATCTCGCCGGAGACCGTCCGGGAGCTGGCCGAGCGGGGAACCCTGCGGCAGTATCGCCGCGGCACGTACCTGTTCCACCAGGGCGATCCGGCGCCGGACGTGCTGTTCCTGTGGCGGGGCCGGGTCGAGATCAGCTCGCTCTCGATCACCGGGCATCGCCAGCTCCACACCACCCTCGACCAGCCCCAGTTCTTCGGGGAGCTCGGCGTGCTCGGCGAGATGCAGCGCACGGCCACCGCGATGGCCCTGGAGGAATCCACGGTGTGGGTGGTGAACGGGGAGACGTTCATGGACTTCGTGAGCGACCACCCGGACGCTTCGAGGGCGCTGCTCCGAGCGCTGGCCCGGCAGGTCCAAGCGCACGAGGCCTTCACGGAGGATTTGCTCTTCCTGGACCTGAAGGGGCGGGTGGCCAAGCGGCTCCTTCAGCTGGTCAGCCCGTCCCTCGACGAGCTCCCGTCCGACGGGGTCGTCCTTCCGTCGGTGGTCACCCACGCCGACCTGGCCAGCCTGTGCGGCGGCAGCCGCGAGAACGTCACCCGGATCCTTTCGGAGTTCCAGCGGCGAGGCCTGGTCGAGCGGAACGACCGGCGCTACGTGCTCAAGAGCGTCACCGGGCTGAGGCGGCTGGCGGGTCTCTAGCATCGCTCACGGCCGGATGTGTATCATGTGTGCATGCTCAGCGAACGCTTCCAGATCCTCCTGAGCACCGAACAGCGACGACGGCTCGAAGCCGAGGCTCGGCGCCGTGGGACCTCAGTCGCCAGCCTCATCCGGGATGCCATCGATGCGCGGTTCGGGTCCGTCTCGCGGGAGGACCGCCTCCGGGCGATGAGTGAGATCCGAGGCATGACGGGCGGTCGCTTTCTCTCTCCCGAAGAGCTCAACCGGCTTGTGGAACGGGAGCGAGCGAGGGGGCTCGTCCCTCCCCCAGATCCCGGAGCCCGCTGACGTTCTTCGTCGACGCCAATGTCCTGGTGTATGCCGTCGGGCAATCTCGCTACCGGGACGCTTGCCTCGAGATTCTCGACGCCATCGCCAGCGGAGACGCGGCAGGACGAACATCGACGGCGGTGCTCGAGGAGGCCTGGCACGTGGAGATGTCGGGGGATGCCGGCCACATCGACGGCTTGACCGAGCGGATGTATCTGTTGTTCACGCCATTGCTGCCCGTCTCAGACGAAGCGTTTCGCTTCGCCCTTTCACTGGAAGCGCCGGGACTGGGGGCCAACGACCGTCTGCACGTCGGCACATGCTTGACGCACGGGATCGAGGTCATGGTCTCGGCGGATTCAGGATTCGACTCCGTCCCGGGGGTCCGACGAGTCGATCCGCTCGATCAACCGGCTGTGCGACAACTCGTACTTGAAGGGCCCTGATCGGTTCGAGGCTGGCAGAAGAGAACCGTCCCCCAACGGTTCGCAGCCGCGCCCCGAGCTCGGCCCCCGGACAGGTCCGAAGGTCAGCCGCCGATCATGCTCATGCTGCGGCCTGGGCGTACGAAGTCGGGATGGTTGATGCGGTGGCCCTCCCACTTGCGCCAGACGCCTCGGCGGATCAGGTTCGCGAGGTCCTCGTCGGGGGCGCCCTCGCGCATCGGGCCTCTCAGGTCCACCTCGTCCAGGGCGAACAGGCAGGCCCTTAGCTGGCCGTCGGAGGTCAGGCGGAGGCGGTTGCAAGTGTCGCAGAAGGGCTCGGTGACGCTCGAGATCAGGCCGATGGCGCCCGGTGCGCCGTCGGCGAAGCGGAACGTGGAGGCCGGGTCGGGCTGGCCCTCCGCAGGCATCATCGGGAAGACCCCGTCGATGGCCTGGAGGATGTCCGAGTTCGGCACCACCTTGGCCCGTTCCCACACCTGCTCGGCGTCGAGCGGCATGTACTCGATGAACCGGACCTCGTGGCCGGTCTCGCGGGCGAACCGGGCGAACTCCACGACCTCGCCCTCGTTCTGCCCCGCGATGACCACACAGTTGATCTTGATGGGAGTGAGCCCGGCTTCCTCGGCCGCTCGGATGCCTTCGAGCACGCGGTCCAGGGCGTCCCGCCTGGTCATCTCGGCGAAGCGGTGGCGCAGCAGCGAATCGCAGGACACCGTGACCCGGTCCAGGCCCGCCTCGGCCAGCGGCTTTGCCAGCCGGTCCAGGAGGATCCCGTTCGTGGTCATGGAGATCTCGATGTCGGGCTGGGCCCCCCGGAGCATCCGGACCAGGCCCGGGAAGTCGGCCCGCACGGTGGGCTCGCCGCCGGTCAGCTTCAGCGCGCGGACCCCCAGCGACACGAACACCCCGACCACGCGGGTGATCTCCTCGAAGGTGAGGATCTCCTCCTTGGGCAGCCACGCCAGGCCCTCGGCCGGCATGCAGTAGACGCACCGGAAGTTGCACCGGTCGGTGATGGAGACCCGGAGGTCGTCGCCGATCCGGCCGAAGGTGTCGAGGAGCGGCCCGCCCTCAGGTGGGTCGGTCTCGGGGGGTGTCCAGGCGGAGGCGTCGTCCATACCCGTTCAGATTACCCGGATCGGCCGGAACCGCAGCGCGACCGGATCCGGCCGCGGCCGTGCACAATAGGCGCGTGGAGCAGGCATTTCGGGCGGCGGTGGTGACGGTCTCGGACGGCGTCTCGGCCGGAACCCGTCTGGACGAGTCCGGTGACGTGGCCGAGGAGGTCCTTCGCTCGAACGGCTACGAGGTCCTGTCCCGCTCCGTGGTCCCCGACGAACGCCCCGACATCGAGGCCCGCCTCCGCGACCTGGCCGCCGACGGCGTCCACCTGATCGCAACCACCGGAGGCACCGGCTTCGGCCCCCGCGACGTCACCCCCGAAGCCACCCGAGCCGTCATCGACCGCGAAGCCCCCGGCCTCGCCGAGCTGATGCGAGCCGCCGGCCTGTCCCATACCCCCCAGGCCGCCCTGTCGCGGGCCGTCGCCGGAACCATCGGCGCGACCCTGATCCTGAACCTCCCCGGAAGCCCCAAAGGAGTCCGCGAGAGCCTGGAGGCGGTCCTGCCCGTGCTACCGCACGCGCTCGAGCTGTTGAGCGGCCAGACCGGCAGCCACCCAACAGGGCATCAGGGGCCCGAAGCCCGGGCGGGGGCGGCCGATCGCGAGTTCCGCAGCGAGCGAAGCGAAGCGAGGATGTCTG